>NZ_LSMM01000067.1:0-32843 GCF_001566815.1 Marinobacter sp. Hex_13 | reverse complement strand
CCAAACGTCTCGGCTCCAACATCAGGATTTTCCGGCCCTCACGCCAGTCAGCATCCATCAGGGCCAGTGGCACCCTGGTGGTTTTACCGGCGCCCGGTGGGGCCTGTAGCAGGACGGTTGTTTCTGGGTCCAGGGTGGTTAGTAGGTCCGGGATGGTTTTGTTGATTGGGAGCATTGGTTTTGCTTTGGTTAGGACTGGTCGGGTTGGGGGAGGGGCGTGGGGGTATTTTATTTTTCAAATGAAAATGAACTCGCTTTGCTCGGACACCATTTTCTTTATTGAAAAATAAAATACCCCCACACCCTTAGGTAACTCCCGTAATTCTCCAAAGGGTACTATGGTCTAAACTTGTTTTGCGCGAAACGTTGATGCGCTTATCTCAACAGACGCGACAACTGCCACTCTCATGCCCCCTAACGATCAGTCCTGCCAGCCCCCCCAGGCAAAGGCACAAAAAACGCAAACACCGCTCCAAGAGCCAACGCCACCACCCCGATGCCAAAGGCCGTGGTCAGGGTGCCGCCGGCTTCCAGCCATTGCTTGGTGAGCCACGGGCCGGCCATCTGGGTGAAGCCGTAGACCGACACCATTGCCGCTGACAGTCGCGGCCCCTGGTGCGGATGCAGGGCCCGGCCGATGCGTTGGGTGAGCATCACCGTACCCACGAACGTGCTGCCCACCAGGGCGGCACAAACCGCCAGGCCCAAGGCACCAGGCAAGATCACTGCTGCCAGGACGCCGGCAAGCTGTACCACGAAATTCATGCGCAATGCAGGGAGATCGCCTATTTTTGCACCAAGATAGTTCCATATCGAGGGTGACAGGATCGTCGCCACAGCCGCCAGGAACCAGGCGCCATCCAGCAGCCAGTGGTCGGCCGGTAACTGGTCCTTGGCCAGCAATGGCAAGAACGTCATCGGCAGTATGTAACCGAGACCAGCCCCGGCATATGAGAGAAACAGGGGCACACTTGCCCGGTCAAACAAGGGCGATTTTCCCGGCGGGGTTTCGCCGTCGCTTTGCGCCCTCACCGGTACGCCCAGTCGGAGTAACCGCGCCGTGGCCCACCAGGCCAGGGGGATGGAAAGCACGACGGCAGGCCACCAGCGTTCAGTCCCCTCAAGCCAGTGGGCGCTGGAGCTGACCAGGCCACTTGATACCAAAAGGCCCAGGCCTACACCAATGTAGAGATGCCCACTCAGAGTGGCGCGGTTGCGCAGCACCAGCCATTCCAGGATCAACGCCGGAGCCTGGACAAAGACAACGCCGTTGGCGATGCCGTTAAACAGGCGGGCGGTGGACATGGCCCCAAGGTGGTCAGTCTGTGTCATCGCAAGGGTGGTCAACAGGTGAACCGCGAGGGACGCTGGCAGCAGCATGCGAATGTGGCTGATGGTGTGCCAGCGGATGGCCAGCAAGGCGCCAAGCAGGTAGCCAAGGTAGTTCCAAGTGGCCACCGCAGCACCCTGCCCGGCAGTGATCTGGCCATCGTCCACCAGATACGGCAATAGCGGCGTGTAGATGAAACGGCCCAGGCCGTGGGTGACCAGCAACAGAATGGCACCCGCTACCACGACCAGATAAAGATCCCGCGGCGGTGTGCAGGAAGGGTGGGAATTTGGCATCACAGAACCCCTGGGGAAAGCCGGTAGGCAGTCTAAGTCAGTGGGAGCAGGAAGTCAGCCGAGTCAAAGCGAGGAGCGCAGGGTCATGACTGGGACGCTCGCGGATGATTTTCCCGAGCCCACTCGTAGATCTCACGATAGGCCTCAACCAGGTCTTCCGGCTTGTGGGGAGGCTGAAGCACGGCGGTCATTTCGCCGTCCGGGTTGATCAGTGTGAAATGCCCGCTGTGTTCCACCAGCCGTTCGCCATCCACCTGACGTTGGGAGAAAACCGCGTTCATGCTTCTGGCGAGCTCTCTTAGTGTCTCAATGTCGCCAGTCAGGCCGTGAAAGTCGTCGCCGAAAAAGCCCACATAGTCTTTCAGTCTCTGGGGCGTATCGTGTTCCGGGTCGGCGGAAATCAACAGGAACTCCGGCTGCGGTAGCTCCTCCGGTAGCATTTTGTCGGTTTTGCGCAGGGTCGCCATGGCAGCGGGGCAGATGTCCGGGCAATTGGTATAACCAACGAAAGCAAACGTCCATTTGCCCTTCAGGCTGTCCCGGGTGACCGTTTCGCCCTGTTCGTTAAGCAGCTCGAACTCTGCAAGTTGACGACTGTTGTCGTACACGTAGGCGTTGATACTGCTGAGTTCCGGTGGGGGTGAAGGCTGGTCATTTCCGACCAGCAACACCTGCCGTCCAACCACCAGCCCGAAGATCAGCACGACAACCAACAGCAGCAGGATCAGCGTCAGGCGAATCGAACGGTCCATGAAATCTCCGGTAAATCAGCATTCAGAAAAACACAAAGTGGTCGACCAGCAACACCACAAACAGGGCCATCAGATAGGTGATGGAATATTTGAAGGTGTTGAGCGCAACACGACGGTCATCACCTCTGAGCAACCGTACGGCATACTGCAGGAAACGCAGGCCGAGGGCCAGTGCACCCACCAGATAGATAACGCCAGACATACCGGTGACAAACGGCAGCAGGCTGACAGCAAGCAGCATCAGGGTGTACAGGAGTATATGTAACTCTGTGTACTTGTTGCCATGGGTGACTGGCAGCATGGGAATACCGGCCTTGGCGTATTCTTCCTTGCGATGGATGGCCAGTGCCCAGAAATGCGGTGGCGTCCAGGCGAAGATGATCAGCACCAGCAACAGGGCGTGACCTTCCACTTGCCCGGTCACCGCTGTCCAGCCCAACAGTGGCGGCATCGCGCCGGCCAGGCCACCGATAACGATGTTCTGCGGGGTCATACGCTTGAGAAACAGGGTGTAGACGCCCGCATACCCCACCAGTGATGCCAGGGTCAGCCAGGCTGTCAGCGCATTCACCTGCCACACCAGGATAACCATGCCGGCAACCGCCAGCACGGTTGCGAACAGCAGTGCGTCCAGCGGCGAGATTTTCCCGGTGGCGACGGGCCGTTTGCGGGTACGGGCCATGACCGTGTCGATTTTCTGATCCACCACGTGATTGACCACGGCTGCCGCGCCCGCCAGCAGGGCGATGCCCAGGTTACCGTAGAGCATAACCTCCCAACCCGGCACGCCCGGTGTGGCCAGTAGCATGCCTATGACTGAGGTGAGGATCATCATCGCCACCACAGTGGGCTTGGTCAGCTCCAGAAAATCCCGCCAGGAAATGCCCGCGGCAGCGGACTCGTTGGTCGTTCCCTGCGCCGGCAGTGCCTTTACGTGCTCGCTCATGCCGTCACCTCTCGCTCGATTGTTGTTGTAGGTTCTATTTTTGCTGCCTCTGGCAGGGCCTGTTGATGAAATCGCCAGAGCAGATTGATCACTGCCAGCAAAAGCCCTGCGCCCATTGCGTTGTGCGCCACCGCCACTGACAGAGGTATATGAAACACGATGTTGGCCAGGCCCAGCGCAATCTGCGCAACCAGGGCCACGGCCACCAGCTGCACATGCCACGCCAGTGGTGTTCGCTTTGTCCTGCGCCACAGTAATGCCAGAAAAACCGTGAAGTACGCAAGCACTATCATCGCTCCCAGCCGGTGACTGACATGGATGGCGACACGACCGTCAGCCGTTAGCTGCCCGCCCAGGTAATTCGGCCCCACATGCTGGGTGACATCGAACCCATGCTGGAAGTCCATCTCAGCCGGCCACCATTCGCCCTGGCAGGTGGGCAGGTCAGTACAGGCCACAGCAGCGTAGTTGGCCGCTGTCCAGGCCCCCAGGGCAATTTGCATAACAACCAGCGCCAGACCACCGTATAGCCACGGCCGGAAACGGCGCAACCCGGGGGGCCGGCCTGCGCCGGGTGATTCCCCTTCAGGTTGCGGTCTACGGCGTAGGCGAAGCGTGAGCAGTGTCAGCAGGCTCAGGGTGGTAAAGCCCCCTAACAGGTGCAGGGCAACCACCTGCGGCCAGAGCTTCAGGGTCACTGTCCACATGCCGAAGGCGCCCTGGAGCAGAATGAAGGCAGCAATAAACAGTGGCAACCGAAGCGGCACGCCGTCACGACGATGACGGAACGCGTAGGCCGCCAGGCCAAACACCACCAGCCCCAGCGTGCCGGCGGCGTATCGGTGGATCATTTCAGGCCAGCCTTTTTCCACGTCGACGGGCGTGTCGGGAAAGCGCGCATTGGCGATGGCCATCCGCGACTCATCATGGGGCACCGTCAGAAACCCGTAACAACCGGGCCAGTCCGGACAGCCGAGGCCCGCGTCCACCAATCGGGTCCAGGCCCCAAGCATGATGACGACCACCGCTAGCAGGGTGGCCAGTAGCGACCAGCGCGCCATGAGGCGGGCCGGGCGGGAAAGACGGGGTTGGGTGGTGTTCAACGGGGCATCTCCGGTTACTGATGGTCAGCCGATCTGTGACAGCTTCAACAGGTGTTTCAGATCCTTCAGCATATCCTTTCCCGTGTGTTCGGTGCCGTAGTGCATGATCACGTTACCAAAGGGGTCCACCAGCAGAATCCGTGGCTGGTGCTCCGGGTTGATGCCGGACGGCCATTTCGGAGCGCGGCCCTCCAGGATACTCAGCCGTTCCATGGAGCTGTATTCGTCGCTCCAGCGAACCGAAAGATCGTCAGGGATAGTGCCGAGCCAGGCCGAACGATTTACCCGGTTAGCATTCTTGCCCAGGGCAATATTGACCTGGCGCGCCAGATACAGAAGCTCTTCACACTCCGAGGCGCATTGCTCGGAAACCACCACCATCATCCATTCGGCGTCGGGTTCGTCAGGGCCAAAGCGGTCGACAAGCGGGTTGCCGCTGGCTCCCTGAAGCTGCATTTGAGCCAGGGGCGCCGGCGGCTGGATCAGCTCGCCATTATTGCTATTGCCGGCAGGATTCAGCCAGCCGGTGTAGTACATGATAGTGGCAAAAATCATCGGACCGAAACCGATGGCAAACAGTAAAAGGGCGGTTCGCCTGCCGCGGCGTACCTGCTCCGGAGAGACGTTGTCGTCCGGGTCTTTCTGGTCCATGCGCTCAGCCGTTGTCATTGTGATTACGGACTCCTGTTTTGCGATAGCTCGCTACGACCGTCAATATAACCAGCGCGATGGCCAGTGAAAACCATTGCACGGCATATCCATAATGGGTTTGCGGCCCCATCCGGTCTGGAGCCCAGTCGGCGCGGTAGGCGCCAGGTTGCTCCGGCCCGGAAAGCCTGAGTACCAGGCTGGCAACACCACTCTCAATTTCCCGAGCCTGCCCGTGGGACAGCGACTGTGTTCGCTTCGGCCAGCCCGCTTTGTCAGATGGCACGGACTTGAGCACCGGGGGTTCCGGAAACTCACTCAACCGCCCCTTCACACTAAGCTCTCCGGACGGATAACTGACATCGGGCAGTTGATCACGTCGCCGGGGAGCTTGTACCCAACCGCGATTCACAACCACCGGGCGGCCCTGAACCGGGTGGAACAGGGTCAGTACCTCATAGCCCGGCGCGCCATCGCGTGTACGGTTATCGAGGAGCCAGGATACCTCGCTGTAACGGCCGGACAGTGTCACCGGTTGCCCGGCTTCGAGGCCGGCCGCCAGATGTTGCGACCAGCTCAGGTTTCCGGCCTGTTGCTGCCACTGTTCAAGCTGGGCCTGTTTCTCTCCTGCTCGCTCCAGCTGCCAGATCCCCAGGCCTAACAGTACCGGCAGAAAGAAGCCGGCGAACACCAACAGGCGCCAATCGAAGTGCCATTGGCGACGAGAACGATCGGTTGGATCAGACATGCTCTGCTATAGTGGGCTCTGGATCTACATTCCCGTTTACAGGATTTCCCATGCTGAAGATTCTCATTGTCGTACTCATGCTGGCCGTTCTGGTGAGCCTGTTCAGCGGTCTATTCTTCCTGATCCGGGATGGCGGGAAAACGAACCGTGTCCTGAATTCCCTGGCGTTGCGGGTCGCCCTCAGCGTACTGCTGCTGGCAGTCATTCTGATTTCAGTATGGCAAGGGGGCCTGACCCTGAATCCGACCCCCTGACGCGCGTCGTCAGAGCACGTAAACGAAGACGAACAGCCCGAGCCAGACCACATCCACGAAGTGCCAATACCACGCCGACGCCTCGAACCCGAAGTGGTAATCACCTGTGAAATGGCCTTTGTGTATGCGGATCAACATGATCGTTAGCATCAGGGTACCCAGTATCACGTGGGCGCCGTGAAACCCGGTCAGCATGAAGAAGGTGCTGCCATAAATGCCGGACTGCAGGGTCAGATTCAGATCCTGATAGGCGTGAGCGTATTCATAGCCCTGGACAAACACAAAGATCAGCGCCAGCGCAATGGTAGCGCTCAGCCAGAGTTTGACCTTCTTGCGGTTGTCTTCCTTGAGGGCATGGTGCGCAACCGTAACCGTAAAGGACGACGTCACCAGCAGAATGGTGTTGATCAGTGGCAAACCCCAGGGGCCGATAATGCCTTCCGGTGCCGGGTAAGCGTCGGGGTCAGGATTGTTGATCAGCGGCCATGTCGCCTGGAAACCTTCCCAGAGGATATTGGAGCTGCCGCGGTCGCCTTCGCCGCCAAGCCAGGGCACCGCGAACATCCGGGTGTAGAATAGGGCACCGAAGAAAGCCGCGAAGAACATGACCTCGGAAAAAATGAACCAGCTCATACCCCAACGGAAGGAACGATCCATCTGTGGGCTGTACAGGCCTGACCGGCTTTCCTTGATGACGGTCCCGAACCATCCAAACAGCATGTAGGCCATGATCAGGGAACCGATCAAGAACATCACCCAGGAGCCGGTGGTGCTCTCACCCTGCTGGCCGTTCACCATAATGGCCGCCGCGCCGTAGAGGGTAACCCCCAGCCCGACGGTGGCGACAATCGGCCACTTGCTCTGTTCCGGAACGTAGTACGTCTGGTTTTCCGCCATGACAATCTCCGATGGCTTATCCGTTATCGTTTGTTGTTGTGGGCGCCAGTCAGCCTCTGTTTCACTTCACTTCCGGCGGCGTGGCAAAGGTGTGGTAGGGCGCCGGAGAGGGCACTGTCCACTCAAGGCCTTCGGCACCGTCCCACGGCTGGGCAGAGGCCTTTTCACCGCCTTTGACGCACTTGATCACAATCACCAGGAACAGGATCTGACTGGCACCAAACATGAATGCGCCAATGCTGGACACCATGTTGAAGTCGGCAAACTGCAGCGCGTAATCCGGAATACGCCGCGGCATACCCGCCAAACCGAGGAAGTGCATCGGGAAAAAGGCCAGGTTCATACCGATGAACGACAGCCAGAAATGCGTCTTGCCCAGGGTTTCGTCGTACATATGGCCAGTCCACTTGGGCAGCCAGAAATACGCCGAGGCAAAGATGCCGAAGATGGCGCCCGGTACCAGTACGTAGTGGAAGTGTGCTACCACGAAGTAGGTATCGTGATACTGGAAGTCAGCCGGTGCAATGGCCAGCATCAGGCCGGAGAAACCGCCGATGGTAAACAGGATGACGAAGGCGACCGCAAACAGCATCGGCGCCTCGAAGGTCAGTGACCCCCGGAACATGGTCGCCACCCAGTTGAACACCTTCACGCCCGTGGGCACGGCAATCAGCATGGTCGCATACATGAAGAACAGCTGACCGGCGATGGGAATGCCAACAGTGAACATATGGTGAGCCCAGACCACAAACGACAGCAGGGCGATGGCGCCCACCGCATATACCATGGAGGCGTAGCCAAACAACGGCTTGCGGGAGAACGCCGGAATAATGTGGGACACCGCCCCGAACGCAGGCAGGATCATGATGTAGACCTCGGGGTGCCCGAAGAACCAGAACACATGCTGGAACAGTACCGGGTCGCCACCGCCGGAGGCATCAAAGAAGCTGGTGCCGAAGTTGATGTCCATCAGCATCATGGTGACGACGCCGGCCAGCACCGGCATAACGGCAATCAACAGGAACGCCGTAATCAGCCAGGTCCAGACGAACAGGGGCATCTTCATCAGCGTCATGCCTGGTGCCCGCATGTTCAGGATAGTGGCGATTACGTTAATCGCGCCCATGATCGACGACACACCCATGATGTGAACGGCGAAGATAAAGAACGTGGTGCTCGGTGGGCCATAGGTCGTCGACAATGGCGCGTAGAAGGTCCAGCCAAAGTTGGGCGCCCCCCCTTCCATAAACAGCGTGGACACCAGAATCAGGAACGCGCAGGGCAGCAGCCAGAAGCTCCAGTTGTTCATTCGCGGCAGCGCCATGTCAGGGGCACCCACCATCAATGGAATCATCCAGTTCGCCAAGCCCACAAAGGCCGGCATCACCGCACCAAACACCATGATAAGACCGTGCATGGTGGTCATCTGGTTAAAGAATTCCGGCTCAACAATCTGCAGGCCCGGCTGGAACAGTTCCGCCCGGATCACCATGGCCATGGTTCCGCCGAGCAGGAACATCGCAAAACTGAATATCAGGTACATGGTCCCGATATCTTTGTGGTTGGTCGTCAGCAGCCACCGAGAAAAGCCCTTTGCGGGGCCGTGGTGATGATCGTCCTGGGCGTGGGTATCTGCAACCGCACTCATGAAAAACCCCCGTTACCGCCGTATATTCAGGCTGGTGATGTCATTAATCTGGCGTCATTGGATAGGGTGGACTGGAGCCTTCGCTCCAACCCACCCGGTTCATCATTCCTGATTCTTGTACTCAAAGACTTCTTTTGGCGTCACCATTTCACCGGTGTCATTACCCCAGGCATTCCGCTCGTAGGTGATGACCGCAGCGAGGTCGACTTCGCTCAGCTGACCGCCAAACGCCTGCATGGCGGTGCCGGAAACGCCGTTTACAACAATATCCATATGCGCCTGCATGTCTTCGGTCACGACTGTACTGCCCTTCAGAGCCGGGAATGCTGGCGGCGCACCGCTACCATCCGCCTGGTGGCAGGCAGCACACGCGCTGGCATAGGCTTTTTCGCCACGTGCCATCAGCTCTTCCAGGGTCCAGTCTTTCTCGGTCAGCTCACGCTCACGCTGGGCCGCCTCCTTCTGCTCAGCCACCCAGGCATCGTATTCGTCCTGAGGCACCGCCTTGACCACCACAGGCATGAAACCGTGTTTTACGCCACACAGTTCGGTGCATTGACCACGATAGATACCGGGCTCGTCGACCCTGGTCCAGGTTTCGTTCACAAAGCCGGGGATGGCGTCCTTCTTCACGCCGAAGGCAGGCACCCACCAGGAGTGGATAACATCATTGGCGGTGACCAACAGGCGGATTTTCGCCCCAACAGGCACTACCATCGGGTTGTCTACTTCCAGCAGGTAGTTCTCGGTTTTCTCGGTGCGGTTGTAGATTTCGTCATCGCTGGTGGTGATATTGGAAAAGTATCCAAAATCATCCTCTATGTAGTCGTATTTCCAGCGCCACTGATAGCCGGTGACCTTGATGTCTACGTCAGCTTCGCTGGTGTCGTACATGTCCACAAGCGTTGCAGTGGCAGGAATCGCCATTACCACAAGAATCACGAGGGGTATGATGGTCCAGAGAATCTCGACCAGGGTATTCTCGTGAAAGTTTGCCGGTTTCCGGCCCGGGGACTTGCGATGGGCGAAGATGGACCAGAACATGACCCCAAACACCACGATGCCGATGACAACGCAGATCCAGAGGATCGTCATGTGAAGGCTGAAGATTTCATTACTGGTACCGGTGACCCCGGGACTCATGTTCAGCGTCCAGTCCGCCATGGACAACGCTGGCGTCATAAGCCCGCCCAAGAGGACACCTGCCCGCTTAGCGTGCACGCGCATAATACTGTGTCTCCACAGAGTGTTATTCTTGTCGGATTTTGCGTCCAATCCCCCTGTTTCAGACAGTGCTCGCACACACGATCCAAGCCAGGGTGGAAGTCTGCTATGGATAATACACAACCCAGTATAGACACAGATCAAAAAAATGCGAAAGTCCATCCACCCATAAATATGCCAAAGAAGGAAGGTCGCTCATTCCCATAGAATCCGCTCCGCAACTCGCCACCACCGATCGCAGGCTCTGGGCGCTGGCCTGGCCACTGATGCTCACCAATCTCACTGTGCCGCTGCTGGGGCTTGTGGATACGGCCGTGCTGGGACACCTCGATACACCGGAATATCTGGGGGCTGTCGCGGTGGGCGCAAACCTGTTCAGCATCCTCTACTGGACCTTTGGCTTTATGCGCATGGGCACGACGGGGCTGGCTGCCCAGGCCTGGGGCAAACGCGATGAATTTGCGCAGATTGCCCTGCTGCTACGCTCCGTGTTGCTGGCGATCGGTATCGGCCTGTTGCTGATTCTGTTCCATCAGCCATTGATCAAACTGGGCCTGACACTGATGAACCCCAGTGAACGTGTTGCGGTGCTGGCAGCAGAGTACGCCAGCATCCGTATCTGGAGCGCGCCGGCCGTCCTCTGCCAATACACGCTGGTGGGCTGGCTGATAGGCACCCAGTACGCGCGGGGGCCCATGGTCATGCTGATTGTGGCCAACGGGCTCAACATTGTTCTCGATGTGCTCTTTGTGACCGGTTTTGGCTGGAACAGCCGGGGTGTTGCCATGGCCACCGTCATGGCAGAGTACTCGGCAGCCGCCATCGGGTTTTACATGGTGCTGAAACGCATGCCGGACGGCCAGGGGTTTGAGCGGGCGCTGTTCGGGCAGCTGCGGGACTACCTCAGAATATTACAGGTCAACCGGTACATCATGGTGCGCACCATTGCCCTGCTTCTGGTGCTGGCCTTCTTCACCGCACAGGGTGCGCGACAGGGCGACACCATACTGGCCGCCAACGCGGTGCTGATTACCTTTCTACTGATCATTTCCAACGGCCTTGACGGCTTTGCCAATGCCGCCGAGGCACTGATTGGTGAAGCGGTGGGAAGAAACAATCGGCGCCAGTTCAAAAACGTCTTTCGGGTGGCATTCCGGTGGTCATTGTGGGGTTCCGTGCTGTTTACCGTCGCCTTTGTTCTTGGCGGGCGCTTCCTCATCGGCTTGCTGACCGGTATCGAGGAAGTGCGCGCAACCGCCTGGGACTATCTGCCCTGGCTGTGGATGCTGCCGCTGGCCTCGGTGTGGGGATTCCTTCTGGATGGCGTGTTTATCGGCGCAACCCGCACACGGGACATGCAGAACACCATGCTGTTTTCGGCGCTGGTGGTCTTCCTCCCGGTCTGGTGGCTGACGACCGGGTGGGGTAATCATGGACTGTGGTTCTCGCTGATCTGCCTGATGCTGGCACGGGCAATTTCCATGGGTTGGCTGTTTCTGAGCCATTCGCGGCACGATCGCTGGTTTTCAGAACAGTGAAGAAGCTTGAAGCCAATCCATGGACAACACGTTCAGGTTTAATGCACACACCACAGCAGCCTGTTAAATCTCGTCTACACTTGTGAGAAAAGGCAGGCATGTTGCGGTAGCCAGCCGCTTCCCCATGCCCCTGACGATCCCATGCGTATAACGGGAGGCGCCTTGCGACCCCATTCCGTTCAGAGACCGGCATCTCCTGAAATGACACCAAAGGTAGTTCTCGACATCATTGATCAGGCCCGACGGCAGGAAGCCCGTTCCGGCACCTTTCTCAAGCAGATGCGGGAAAGGGCGTCGTCGCTGCCTGCCACCATCACCATTGACGGTTACCAACCGGCGACCTGCCTGTTCCAGTTTGCCATTGAGTACATCGAAATGGCGCCACGACTGATTGAGTGCGTGGAAGCCTGTGCGAGAGAAGCCGGCAAGGCCGAGTTGTTTGCGCCTTTTGTAGAGGCTGCCATCGGTTATTTTACTCAACCGTCGGTTCTTCTGGTACGTTATGATGGCCTTGACGGGCTTCTGATACGAGCCTATCTCTGCCACCGCCTGATGGAGGAAATGTACGAGAACAACCGCTCCACCCGCGCCAGCGAACTGGTCGACGTGGAGGCAACACGGGCAAATCTGCTGGCGCATCAGTTGATCGGCGAACCGTTCGCCAACGAACTGGACCAGTCCATCACCGTCACCGTGTTGCAGATTGCCGGCTCACCGGACTATTACGAACTGAACCTGGACCCGTTCGTAGAACAGACAAGGAACGTTGCATGGGACTGGATGAGACACTATTGGGAAAACCTGCTGGTCCGTAACCACATACGCTTGTCGTTAGGAGCGGGTCTTTAGAAAATACGGATGAACAACATTGATGTACAAGCTGACCGTAACCCTGTTTCTGTTGCTTGCAGGCTCTCTCTGCAACGGCGCCGAGACCAACACCGTACCTCTTCAACTGACCGATAACCTGTCAGGAAAGCCGGTCGCCAATGCCGTAGTGATTCTGGAAAACGGCCTCTCGGAATCCCCCGTAGAAGCTGAGATTGTCCAAAAAAATCGCAACTTTCACCCCCATACGTTGATCATACCCAAGAATTCCAGAGTGGATTTTCCCAACCAGGACAACACTCAGCACCACGTCTACTCATTCTCACCCGCCAAGGCATTCAACATTGAGCTATACGCCGGACGTCCGACGGAACCGGTTGTCTTCGACAAGACCGGTGTGGTGGAAATTGGCTGCAACATCCATGATCACATGCAGGCCTTTATTCTGGTCACCGACAGTGCACCCTCAGGCCGAACGGATGAACAGGGCCGATTGACGGTTGAGATTCCGCCGTCGGCAGACGATGGGTCCGGTAAGATTGAGCTCCAGGTATGGCACCCCCGATTGACAGACAACACCCGTATGGCCCGATTCACCGTTGAGCAACCCTATCCCGAATCACTCGAACTGTCGGTGAAATTGTCCCCGGAACCCGCGAGTGATGACAGGCTGGATGGCCTGCAAGAACGTTTCCGGGAGCTTTGATGGCGGTCGCTAGCCGAATAGGGTTTCGTGGACGTTTAGTCACCGTCATGGTCACCATGGTGGCCATCGTCAGCCTGAGCATCGGTGCACTGCTAATGCTTTACCTGTTCGAGGATGAGAAAGTACGTGCACTTGAGCAACTGAGTCTCGGTGAACGAGTTGCAGAGGAAGTGCTTGAGCGCCGCACCAGCCTGATCCTTTCCCGGCTGGACGTTGTGGTCCGCGATTTCGGCTTTCGCTCTGCCGTCGCCAGCGGAGATCGCGCCACCACGGACAGCGCACTGACCAATCAGGCCCGAAGGGTGAATGCCGATTTTGCCGTCTTGCTTGGCAGCGACGGACATATTCTCGCCGACACCGATGGACTGCCCGATGCGTTTGCCAATAGCCCGCTGGTTACAGAAATGCTCTCCAAGGCGCGACAAACAGGTTTTGCCAGCCAGATGAGCGTCTTCGGTGCGGACGGCTTTGAACTGCTCACCATTCCGGTGGAAGCACCTGGATTAAGGGCATGGCTGATTGCCGGTTTTAACCTCAACAATGATCTTACCGACATTATCGGTCGACTAAGCGGAACCGAGGTGTTGTTCAGGGCCTCCTCTGGTGAGGAGGGTAGTTATCAGATTCTTACCGACCCGGGTTCCATCAACGCATCGAGGCTGGATGAACTGAACAATGCCATGGCCAGGACGTCCGGCGAGGACCAGTTTCTTGAGAGTACACATTACTTCACCCGCATCATAAGCCTGAGCGGGGACGAAACGCCGGCCCTGCAGCTGCTGCTCTTAATCAACCGTGAGGCCCGTCTCAGCAACTACTATGAGCGTGCTGTGGAAATTCTTACGCTGGTCAGTGCCGTTCTGGTGCTGGCTGCCCTGATTGCGCTCATTATCGCTCGCAACATGGGGCAACCAGTCCTGCAACTGGCGGACTATGCCAAGGCCATCGGCGATGGCCACACGCCCGCACCTCCCCGTATCCGCGCCGGCGGTGAACTGGCCGAATTACGCAGGGCGCTCGGCGACATGCTGAGCAAACTGCGGGACCGCGAGGAGCAGATACACTACGCCGCCAGCCACGATGAAATTACCGGGCTACCCAATCGAAACGCCTTCCTGTCGCGCCTGCGGGAGCAATTCGACAACCACCGCCCCTGCAGCCTGATGGGCCTGCGCCTCAATGATATTTCTGACGTCAATGACACTCTGGGCCTCGAGTTCGGGGACAAGGTTTTACAGGCGGTGTCGGCCAGGTTGGAGGAAGCACTGCCCGGCAGCTCAGCACTGGCAAGGACCGGAGGCGCCGAATTCCTGATGATGACTGGTCTCCAGCCGCAATCCGAGCTCGATAAACTTGCCACCAGGATCAGCGAAATCGTGGAATCGCCGTTGTTCATCGACAACACTCCGTTCTCCCTTCGCTGCACCATGGTTACGCTGCAGCTACCCCAGGACGCCATCGATACCGACCAGGTTCGCAGGCGCCTGAACCTCACGTTCGAACAGGCACACAAAAGCCGGCTGCCCGTAACCCATTATCAGCCAGGACAGGATGAGAACCACCTGAGGGAACTTCAGCTGATCTCTGATCTGCACCACGCCATTGCCAGCAACGGCTTGCATATGAACTACCAGCCCAAACTTGATATGGCGTCTGCCGGCTTTCATCAGGCCGAAGCACTGGTGCGCTGGATTCACCCGGACCTGGGGTTCATCTCACCGGAAGAGTTCATTTTCCTGGCGGAGCAATCCGGCCAGATCACCGACCTGACCCGACACATTCTCCGCCGTGTTGCCAACGATGCAAGCAAGTGGCACGCCGCGGGCCTGAATATTGGTGTTGCCATCAACCTGTCGGCGCTCGACCTCACCCGCCCGGAACTCGCCAGGGAAGTTGCCGAGGCGTTTTCCCAATGGCAGTTACCCATGTCCAGTATCACCCTGGAGGTAACCGAGAGCGCCCTGATGGAGGAACCCGAAACGGCCTTTGAAACCCTGCGGCGCTTACGCCAACTCGGTGTCACACTGTCGGTGGACGACTTTGGCACAGGCTATTCCTCGCTGTCGCAATTGCGCAATCTGCCGGTGCAGGAACTCAAGATCGACAAATCCTTCGTCCTGCGCCTGAATACCGAACCCCAGGACCAGCTCATCGTGCGCTCCACCATTGATATGGCCCATGGCCTGGGGTTGCGGGTTGTGGCGGAAGGGATCGAAAACGCCGAAAGCTGGTCGCTGCTGCGGGACTGGGGCTGTGAGATCGGGCAGGGGTTCTTCCTCAGTCGTCCCGTCGCCGCTGGCGACCTGCAGGAGACAGAACAGTCGCTGACGAATCGTCAGCAGGAACTCAGATACGCAGGAGAAACCACGTCATGACACGCTTGGCCAGGGCACTAGGCACCGGCTTGCTGGTATTAACGGCATCGGCGAACCTGTTCGCAGACACGGGCAGCAGACTCTGGGCCACCGGTGGGGTAACGTCCATCGGGGGTGCCGCCGGGGGCGGTCTGTCACCCTGGGCCCTGCTTGGCGGTTATGCCAGCGATGAAGAGTGGGGGGGCACGCTGACCCTGTCCCGCTCCGAAACCGACGACTATACCCTGTCGGTGGTCGGGACAGGCGTCACCTGGAACAATCGTGTTGAGCTCACGCTGGCACGCCAGACTCTGGACCTGGATAGCCTGGTGTTCACCCTGAAAAACGGCTTTGGCCTTGAAGAGGACGAACTGGTACAGGACGTTTTCGGGCTCAAAGTGAGACTCGCCGGCGACGCCCTCTACAGCCCCTGGGGGCAATGGTCAGCCGGGCTTCTGCACAAACGCAACCGCGAGTTTACCGTACCCGACGCCATCGGCGCCAAAGATGACAGCGGCACCGATATCTACGTCGGAGGCAGCAAACTCTTCTTCGCGGCGGTGATGGATCGCAATCTGCTGGTCAATGCCACCGTTCGCGGGACCAAGGCCAACCAGGGCGGCCTCCTGGGTTTCGGTGGCGACCGTAACGACAGCTACGAGGCGATGTTTGAAGGCAGTGTCGGGTTGTTTGTGACCCGCCAGTGGCTGGTGGGTACCGAATACCGCCAGAAACCGGACAACCTGGGTTTCGCCACCGAGGACGACTGGTGGGATGTTTTCGTAGCCTGGGTACCCGACCGTCGCTTGTCGGTCACGGCCGCCCTGGTCAATCTTGGTGACGTTGCCACTCTGGAAGACCAGCGCGGTGCCTACCTGTCACTGCAGGCCAGTTTCTGAAAGCCCGGGAGGATACTATGAAACATTCCGTCATCATCATGGTTCTGCTGCCCCTGCTGGTCCTCTCCGGTTGCCAGTCCATGGTTGAATCCAGTCAACAGAATACTTCTCTCTATCAGCAGCTTGGGGAGCGTTCCGGCATTGCCGATATCGTCGAAGACCTGCTCTACCGGATTGTCGAAGACGAGCGTATCAACGATCAGTTTCGTGGCATTGACGTGCGCCAGTTCCACACCAACCTGACGGACCAACTCTGCGAACTCAGTGGTGGGCCGTGCACCTATTCCGGGCGCGGAATGCGCGAAAGCCACGCCGATATGAACGTGACGGACACCCAATTCAATGCCCTGGCTGAGAACCTCATCCTGGCCATGGAAGAGAACGGCATACCCACGGGTGCGCAGAACCAACTGATCAAAAAACTGGTGCCGCTGTACCCCCAGATCCGCAACCTTTGATTTGAGCCGGGCCACAAACCGGTTAAGCTTGCCCGCTGACCAATAAACCTTTCCTGACGGGAGAATAAACCTTGCTCGACAACGCGGATCTGGGAAAACTGATTGTTCGACTGACCCTGGGCGGACTATTGCTGTTTCATGGCATCGCCAAGCTGTTCCATGGCGTGAGCTTCATCGAAGGCCAACTGGCCAGCCATGGGATTCCCGCTTTTTTCGCGTGGGGCGTGTTCATTGGTGAGTTGCTGGCACCATTAATGGTGATCCTGGGCTACCAGACCCGTATCGGCGCCTTACTCATCGCCTTCAACATGCTGGTGGCCATAGCGCTGGTACACAGCCATGAACTGATGACCTTGGGCAATCACGGCGGCTGGGCACTGGAGCTGCAGGGTTTCTTCCTGTTCATCGCGGTAGCCGTTATTTTTCTCGGCCCCGGCCGCTACAAGCTGAAAAACTGACGTTAGGAACCGGCGATGGCCTCTGCGCCCGACTCCCGGAATACCATCACCTGGTTACGCCCTGCGCCCTTAGCGGCATACAGGGCCTCATCGGCCCTGCCGATGAGATCCTCGGGGCGGCTGCCCGGTTCCGGCAGGATGGTGGCCACCCCGGCGCTCACCGACAGGTTCAATGGGCTGCTGTGGTCACCAACGTAAACCGATGTGCCCGCCACAGCCACCCGCAAGCGTTCAGCCACATTGGCGGCCCCGGCCTCCGGCGTCGCCGGCAGGAGCACACTGAATTCCTCGCCGCCGTATCGCGCCAGCAAATCTCCTGAGCGCTGGATTTCGGCGGCGCAGACCCACGCGACACTGACCAGGCAATCATCCCCCGCCAGATGGCCAAAGTTGTCGTTCACCCGTTTGAAGTAATCAATATCCAACAGGACCAGGCTCAGGGGATGTCCCTGGCGCAGGGCACGGTGCCATTCTGCCTCCAGTTTTTCGTCAAACTGGCGACGATTGGCAACCCCGGTCAAGCCATCGGTAATGGAAACCGCCTTAAGTTGCTCATTGACTTGCTCCAGCTCTTCCGTACGCGCCTGAACGCGGGCTTCCAACGTCTGGTTGGCTTGCAGCTGGATGTCCAGGGCATGGTCCTGGGCCTCAATCCTGAGGCGGCGTTCAAGGTTGATTCTGTACGCCAGGGCAAACGACATCAAAACGACCTCCAGCGCCACACCCGTCTGGGGTGCAAGCTCTGTTACCGTGCTGGTAGGGATAAGGCCGATTTTACTGATCGACATCACCAGATGCCCGAGCAGTAACGGGGTCCATGCCACCACGTAGAACCCCGCCAATGCCTGGCCCTTGCGCCAGACGACCAGGCCAAGAATCCAGGTAAGGGGAGTGATTACCGCCGCGAATACGCTGATGATGGTTGTAGAGCTCTGGTAAGACCCGAAAAGGCCGTAGACAAGACTGCACCCACTGACCAATGCCACCAGTTGCAACACGCGGTAGGACACCCGGCTGTAATTTCGGACGGCGAGAAAGTTCAGTGCAAACATCACCGCAAACAGAATGTTGGCCGATATGGCCGGGGCCGTGAAGTAACGGTTCAGAATCGGCAAATCCGGCCAGAGCCACTGGAACACCAGGCCGTTGAAGTTCAGCAACACCAGTGCGGACGCAACCACGGTCAACACGTACCACAGATAGGCCTGTTGACGGACGATGACGAATACAAACAGGTTGTACAGGGCCATGGCAATCATGATGCCCAGGAAAACCGCCTGCCAGCCGTAGTCCAACTGCTCTCGCGCCAGAAAGTCCGCCGACTCGATAACCTGGGCCGGGATCTGCACAGCCCCCTCACTCTGAACACGGACATACGCTGTGGTGGGGTCGCTGTTCGAAGGTACCGGAAAAACAAAGTTGCGGTGGTATATCGGGCGGGAGCCGAACTTGCGACTGTCCCCGGTGACATGGCGTTCCACCTGCTCGCCCCCGCTATACCAGTAGACCCGCACATCGTCCAACAGCGGATAGCCGATTTCCAGCACCCGGTTAACCGGCTCAGCAGGCACCTCAACTCGTAACCAATAGGTGCTTTTGGTGAAGCCAAAATTAAGGGTTTGTTTACGGGCAACTGATTGCCATTGCGCTTCCGCCAGGCCACGGATATCCTCCACATCCGTCTCCGGCCCCGATGCTTCAAACCAGGCAAACGATGCCCCTTCACCGTAGGCAGGGCCCGCGGCCATGGTCAGCGCCAGCAACAGTATCCGCACCAGTCGGCAAACTGAAAAAGTGCTCATAGTGGCCGTGTTACCCGGAACAGGAAAACTCAACTAAACTGTCGATGCCAACAGTCAGTCCCAATGCCTCCTTGCGTTTACTTCTTACCAGTCTAGACGTTTACTGGGAGTAAGTCCGCCTCAAAAATGCGTAGCAATCAACTACGTATGGAGAAACACGATGACCGATAAGAAATCAGAGCTACGCCCAGGCCGCTACCGCCACTACAAAGGCAGGGACTATGACGTTATCGGCGTGGCCCGCCACAGTGAAACCGAGGAACCGATGGTCGTTTATCGCTGCCTTTACGGCGACTACAGCCTATGGGTACGACCATTGGCGATGTTTCAGGAAACGGTGGAAGTCGCTGGCGAGGACGTTCCCCGGTTTACCTACGTGGCTGACGACCACACGTAAACACGATTTTTGACTGCAGCACGCGTTTCCGGCACATTAGCGCGCTTTCTTGAACCGCCCCACCTCCGGGGCGCTGAAAGCCATCCCCGACATCCCGGAGTCTGCCATGAATGCCGTTGTTGCTGCGGTAGCGATCATGCTCGTACTGAGCCTGTGCCGCATCCACGTTGTTGTTGCCCTGATTATCGGTGCCGTTGCCGGCGGCCTGATCAGCGGCTTGTCACTGGACGCCACCATTGCCGCGTTTAACGAGGGCCTGGGAGGCGGCGCAACCGTTGCCCTGTCCTACGCCACCCTCGGTGCCTTCGCCGTTGCCATCGGCAAATCCGGCCTGGCCCATGCCCTGGCGGACAAAGCCCTGAACCTGGTGGGCCGGCAGGATGACGGCAAAGCCGCTGGCGGCATCCGCCTGCTGATCGTTGGCCTGCTGCTGGCCATTGCCATGTCGTCCCAGAATATCCTGCCCATTCACATTGCGTTTATTCCTCTGGTTGTACCGCCACTGCTGTATGTGATGGCCAAACTGAACATGGACCGCCGCCTGGTAGCCTGCGTGCTGACGTTCGGCCTGATCACACCCTACATGTTCCTGCCTGTGGGTTTCGGAGGGATATACCTCAATGAAATACTGCTGGCGAACGTGGGTGACAACGGCATCGACGCCACCGACCTCAATGTCATGTCCGCCATGGCCTTGCCAGCACTCGGCATGCTCTGTGGACTTCTCGTCGCCGTCTTTTTCAGCTACCGCGGCGACCGACACTACAACCTGGACGCCATCGCCCGCACCGAACGGGTAGATGTGACCTACAACGGCGGCACGCTGCTGATGGCCCTGGTCGCCATCGTGGCGGCGTTCGTGGTTCAACTGTGGTTGGGTTCGATGATCCTCGGGGCGCTGGCTGGCTTTGTACTGTTCAACCTGTCCGGGGTGGTGAAATGGAAAGAAGCCGACGACCTGTTCACCGAAGGCATGAAAATGCTGGCAATGATCGGCTTCATCATGATCGCCGCCTCCGGCTTTGCGGAAGTCATGCGCGAAACCGGTGACATCGCCACTCTGGTGGAGGGCTCCGTCTCTGCCATCGGCGACAACAAAGCCCTGGCCGCCCTGCTGATGCTGGTCGTCGGCCTGCTGATCACCATGGGCATTGGCTCATCCTTCTCCACCATTCCCATCATCGCCGCCCTCTACGTGCCGCTGGCCCTGGAACTGGGCTTCAGCCCCCTGGCCATCGTGGCCCTGGTCGGCACCGCCGGCGCGCTGGGCGATGCCGGCTCCCCGGCCTCGGACTCCACCCTCGGCCCTACCGCTGGCCTCAACGTCGACGGCCAGCACAACCACATCTGGGATACGGTGGTGCCGACGTTCCTGCACTACAACCTGCCGTTGTTGGGCTTTGGGTGGTTGGCGGCTATGGTTCTTTAGGCTTTTGGAGTTTGCCCTCCTTTTCTAGCCTGGTTGGTGTGGGGGCTGCGAGGGGGCAGGGGGAGTTTTTGCTCTTGAAATGGAACTCGCTACGCTCAGACACCCATTTCTGGCGAGTAAAAATCCCCCTACCCCCTCACGAACGAACCGCGTCAATATCGCCTAGAGAAAGCCGAGAGCTCGACTCAAACGGCGATATCCGTGTGGTTCAAACCGGAGGGTGTTGGGGTGCTTTCTGCCGGGAAAAAGGTGTCTGAGCGCAGCGAGTTCTTTTTCCCAGAAGAAAGCACCACGACGCCGTCCAGGCCTCCAAAACCAGCAGGCTACAACAGGAAGGCAAACTCCCGACCATCAGTCGTCCTTGGAAGAAAAGAACACCACCTGCTTAACGGTATGATCATCTTCGTTGTCGAGCTTGTTCACCCGGGTTTCCAGTTCGGGATTGGTCGGCTCCGGGGTATCAGACACCGCATCCGTGAAACCGCAGGCCACGCACTCGCGAACCTGATCATCGTCGTCGGTGGTAAACATCATGATTTTGTCCATCTCCGCACAACGGGGACAGACAGCGCCGGCGATAAAACGTTTGGGGGTCGCCATGGTTAAAACTCCAACAATTCCAGAACCCGGCCAGCCACAACACTGACCGGGTGATATCGGCTCAAGCCGCGTCTTCGGTGATACCCGTCTGTTTCAACAGGGCACCCACCTCCGGTTCACGGCCACGGAACGCCTTGAACAGTTCCATCGGCTCCTGGGAACCGCCTTTTTCAAGAATGTTCTGCAGGAACGCCTTGCCGGTTTGCGGATCGAAGATACCCTTCTCCTCGAACAGCGAAAACGCATCCGCCGCCAGCACCTCGGCCCATTTGTAGCTGTAATAACCCGCGGCGTAGCCACCCGCAAAAATGTGGGAGAAGCTGTTGGGGAAGCGGTTGAATGACGGTGCTTCCACCACCGCAATCTCGCTACGCACCTTGCGGTGCATATCCAGCGGGTTAGTGGGGGCATCCAGGGTGAATTCCGCGTGCAGGCGGAAGTCAAACAGCGAAAACTCCAGCTGACGCACCATCGCCATGCCGGACTGGAAGTTCTTGGCCGCCAGCAGCTTTTGCAGCAGGTCGTCCGGCAGCGGCTCACCGGTTTCATGGTGCGAGGCGATCAGGGCCAGGGACTCGGGGTTCCAGCACCAGTTTTCCAGGAACTGGCTGGGCAGCTCGACGGCGTCCCAGGCAACGCCATTGATTCCGGATACGTCCAGCACATCCACCTGGGTGAGCATGTGGTGCAGGCCGTGCCCGAACTCGTGGAACAGCGTGGTGACCTCATCGTGGGTCAGCAGTGACGGCTTGCCGTTCACCGGCGGCGTGAAGTTACAGGTCAGGAAGGCCACCGGCAGTTGCAATTGGCCGCGCAGGTTTCGCCAGCGTACCCGGCAGTCCGCCATCCAGGCGCCGCCACGCTTGCCTTGGCGAGCGTACAGGTCAAGGTAAAACCAGGCCAGGGGCCCGCCATTGCGGCTGATGCAATAGGCGGTCGCGTCCGGGTGCCAGGTTTCTACGTCTGGTTTGGCTTCAATCTGCACGTCGAACAGCTTCTCGGCCACGGCAAACAGGCCCGGGACCACCTTGTTCACCGGGAACCATGGGCGCAGGGTTTCCGGGGAAATGTCGTAGCGTTCCTGGCGCAGTTTTTCACTGTAGTAGCCGATGTCCCACGCCTGCAGGTCCTCAACACCGTGGGTATCCCTGGCGAAGGCCTTCAGCTCGGCAAACTCCCGCTCGGCAATGGGTTTGGACTTGGCCGCCAGCTGGTTCAGGAAGTCCAGCACTTCGTCCACATTGCGGGCCATCTTGGTGGCCAGGGAGCGCTCGGCGTAATTGTCGAATCCGAGCAACTGAGCCATAGCGTGACGACGCTTGAGGATTTCCGCCATCACTGGCGTGTTGTCCCAGGTGCCTGCATCCGGGCCCATGTCGGACGCTCGGGTCACAAAGGCTTCGTAGACTTCACGGCGCAGGTCGCGGTTGTCACCGTAGGTCATCACCGGGTAGAAACTGGGAAAATCCAGGGTGATCACATAGCCGTCCAGATCCTTCTGTTGTGCTGCCTGCTTGGCGCCATCGAGTGCGCTCTCAGGAACACCCGCCAGCTCTTCCACATCGGTGATGTGCTTGAACCAGTGTTGGGTGGCATCCAGAACGTTGTCGCTGAAACGGTTGGAGAGCTCCGACAGCTCCATCGACAGATTGGCGTACTGCTCTTTCTTTTCCTGGGGCAGATCGACGCCACCGAGGTGGAAGTCCCGCAGGGTGTTGTCCACGGATTTACGCTGTGCCTCGCTGAGTTCATTGTACTGGTCGCTTGCTGCCAGCTTCTTGTAAGCCTCGCAGAGCTCAGCATTCTGGCTCAGCTCGGTGCTGTACTCGGTGAGCTTTTCCAGGCAGTTCTTGTACACTTTGCGCAGGTCGTCGCTGTTCATCACACCGTTCAGGTGGGAAATCACCGACCAGGCTCTTTCCAGCCGGTCTTCGGTTGCCTGCATCGGTTGCGCCAGGGTTTCCCAGGTGGGTTCGTCCTGCTGCGCCAGTTGTGAGATTTTCACGCGGTTCTCGCTGAGAATCTGGTCGATTGCCGGTTCCATGTGCTCGGTGCGAACATGGTCAAACTTGGGCAACAGGTCGTCGGTCAATAACGGGTTATTCATAAGTCCCCTTCTCAGCTCCGGGTGTCTGATGTAATTTGAAGTAACTCCAACGCTTGGGGAGTCTCTGGGTGAGGCCTTTCCAAAACTGTGCGGAGCCATGGATGGCGGAGCTCAAGCGCCACATGGATGTGCCTGAGCGTGTTTTGGAAAGGCCTCACCCAGAGACTCCTTCCCCACAAGCAATAATCCATTTCAAGAGTATATGTAATGTCGAATGTACGAACACACAAGGGTAACACGCCACAATTTGGAGAACGCGCCTGGATTGACCCAAGCGCAGTAGTCATCGGGGATGTCCAGACCGGGGATGACGTCTCTATCTGGCCGATGACCGTGGTGCGCGGCGACATGCACAAGATTCGCATCGGCAACCGCTGCAGCATCCAGGATGGGTCGGTGCTACACATCACCCATGCCAGTGATTATAACCCCGGTGGCTATCCACTTCAGATCGGGGATGACGTGACCGTTGGCCACAAGGCGCTGCTGCACGGCTGCACCATTGGTAACCGGGTGCTGGTAGGTATGGGTTGCATCATCATGGACGGCGCCGTGGTGGAGGACGAAGTGATTGTCGCCGCAGGCTGCCTGGTGCCGCCGGGCAAAACCCTGGAGTCCGGTTACCTGTACGTTGGGTCACCCTGCAAACAGGCCCGGGCGTTGTCGGATCAGGAAAAGACCTTCTTCAAGTACACCGCGGCCAATTACGTCAAACTCAAGGACGACTATCTCAATGAGGTTTAGTGGAGAGATCCGCCATTGAAGCGACTGTTACTCACCACCATCCTGCTGAACGCTCTGTTCCTGGCGTTGCTGCTGCCGCACTACCCCCAGATGCCCTGGTTGGCAGCCGAAGCCCTGCTGATAAGTGGACTGTTCGCCCTTCTGCCTGAAAGCACGGGAAAGCGTGTCGGTGCGGCGACTGTTGGCGCTCTCTTTGGTTTGCTCGCATTTTTTGCACTGAGTGATGTCCTGGTTCGGCACAGCATCGGGCGACCGTTCAATCTCTATCTCGAGCTGGGCCTTGCCGGTTCGGTATTTAACCTGCTGCAGAGCAACCTGGGAGTGACGCTGTCGCTGATGCTGATCGTCATGGCCCTGACTGTCTTCGTGGGGTTGGGCATCTGCGTGAGCCGGTTGCTCCGGCAGGTTGATGCAAACCGCTCCCGCGCCGCGGCAAGGGCTGTTGCGTCTCTGGGCATCGTCGCCATCGGGGTAACGTTCTTACCGCAACCATTCGTAGGCCTGACGGCAGCCCGGGCAGCCACTCAGCAAGTTGAACTGGCCGCTGATACCTATCAGTCAACGGCCTCTTTCCAACAACATTTGATGGATAACCCGGGCGCGAGCCAATCCAGGCCACTGCAAGCGCTTGCTCAAACCGATGTGATCCTGGGGTTCATTGAGTCCTACGGTATATCATCCGTCACCGACCCGCGTTACGGGCGCCTGATCCAGCCTCGCCTCCAGCAAATGGAGCAGGTGCTGGCGAACGCCGGCCTGCATATGGTCACGGGCCGCCTGCAATCCCCCGTTCAGGGTGGTCAATCCTGGCTGGCGCATACCACGCTGCTCAGCGGCCAATGGATCGATACCCAACTCGATTACGACACTTTCCTGGCCAGTGACTATCCCACACTGATTGACGATATGGGCGCGACTGGCCATGATTCCGTGGCTGTTATGCCCGCCATTACCCGCGAGTGGCCGGAGGGTCTTGCGTTCGGCTACAACCGCATCTATCACTCCACCTCCATGGGCTATCGTGGACCCGCCCTGAACTGGGTCACCATGCCGGATCAGTACACCTGGTCATGGTTCCAACGCCAGATTCGGGAGCGCGCCGATCATACCCCTGTGTTCGCTGAAGTGGCACTGATCAGCAGCCACGCGCCATGGGTCCCCATACTCCCGGTTCTGGACGATTGGGACAGCATTGGCGATGGAGAAATCTTTAACCGCTGGAAAGATGCCGGCGAAGCACCCGCAAGCCTGTGGCGGGACCCCGAGCGCGTACGCGATCACTACGCCCGCTCGCTGGATTATGCGCTGAACGTGGCCACCGAGTACGCCAAACGTCATGTGGATAACAAGACCCTGCTGGTGCTGACAGGTGACCATCAGGCGGCCCCTTTGATCACCGGCGACAACGCCAGCCGCGACGTCGTTGTTCATGTGATCAGCGCCGACCCCACAATGCTGGCACCGTTTGTTGGAAGCGGTGATCAGGAAGGCTTACGCGGATTCCGTTGGGGCGCGCACCCTCACTCGGGTCAACCGGGGCCTTCAATGGCCAGTTTCCGGCCCTTCCTTCATCAGGCTTTCAGCCCGTCTCTCATCCCGGTAAAAATTTCTGCTGCAGACACTATTGAAAAATAAGCGACCGATCCTACATTCGAAAATAGCAGAAGTTCACGGAAAACCATCCGGCTGGCGCCACCGGTATGGAGCTGTTCCGCGAGCGAAGCTGACATCAACGTGTGATTTCAGATTCGTAGGAGGGGTTTCATATGACCAACATTACTCGCTGGAATCCGGTCAACGAGTTCGAAGACCTGATTAACCGCTACAACCGCTACTTCGGCCTTGCCCGTGGCAATGGCGAGCGTGAGGGTAAAGACCTGTTCAGCCGCAGCGACTGGGCACCGGCGGTGGATATCCGGGAAACACCGGAAGCGTTCCGCATTGAGGCGGAACTGCCGGGCATGTCAAAGGATGATGTAAAAGTCACCGTGCAGGATGGCGTGTTGAGCATCCAGGGTGAGCGCAAGCAAGAGGAAGAAACCAACGACAGCAAGCACCATCGCGTGGAGCGAATCTATGGCAGCTTCCTGCGCCGGTTCACCCTGCCGGAGAATGTGGATGAGAACAGTATCCGGGCCAACTTCAAGGATGGCATCCTGTCGCTGACGTTAACCAAGGCCGAGCCGGCCGAACCCAAAGCTATTGAGGTGGACGTCCAGTAAACCGGCGGGCCGTCAATGGTAGAGCCGGGGCTCAGCTCCCGGCCTCTGCCGTTGTTTTTGCGCCGGCTTTGCGAAGTGTCTCAGCGTAAGCGGTGCTACGACGGTGCCGCGACACCAGGTCCAGGATAGTCTCACCATTTTCATCAACTGCGTTGAGATCCCGCCCCGCTTCCACAAAGAAACCGACGAAACGGTCAAAGTCTTCGGCAATCATGGCCTGGTAGGCCTTGATCAGGGCATTGAAGTCAGGATTGATGTTGCTGTCGTAGGGCGTAATGGCCAGGAAGCTCTTTACCCGCTCATCGCTCCATTCCTCACCAATCACTTTCGGTTTGTCAGGTCCGCTCATAATCTCTCTGGCCTTTTCGTTACAGCTTTTTACAGCAAATAGTTACGACAAATGTGTTTGCGTTGGGCTGCACAGTATAAAGATCTAAAAGCGCCGGGGTTATATAAATTCACTATGAGGAGCTTCCCGGCAGGCATATGCGAACTTCACGGGTTAATTTCCACCGGTAACTGATCCGTCTCCACGCTGTCGTCGCATTGCGGGTTGCGGATGGCGATCTCCACTCTTCGGTTCTTGGCCCGGTTCTCCGGGCTGTCGTTGGGCGCCAGCGGGTTGGTTTCCGCCCGGCCCGCCGCGACAACCCGCTCCGCCGGCACCTGACGATTCAGCACCAGCTCGTGAACCACCGACACGGCACGCGCGGCAGACAGGTCCCAGTTAGAGCGATAGCGGCCACTGGCTATCGGGCGGTCATCCGTGTAACCCGCCACCAGAACGTCACCGGTGCAACCAGACAACACCTCTACCACCCGCTCGATGATCGGCACCATTCCCGGCTTGATCGCCGCTTCTCCGGAGCGGAACGTGGCTTCCTCCGAAAACCGGATCACCACCCGGCTTTCATCGTAGTTGACGCTCAATGCCTCCGAAGCCACTTCCGGTTCAAGCTCTTCGATCATTCGGCTGGCCAGATCGATCACACCCGCCGGAATTTTGGTCGGGGCATCCCCCTCCGCGCGTTCATCAATAAATTCGGGCTCGTCGGTCGCCGTCTCCATTGGCTCCGGCAGGGAAACCGTATCCGACTCAATCAATGTCAGCGGCGAGCCCCCCACCGCATCGCCGAGCACCTGGTTGCTGCCGAAGGCCACCGCCATGGAATTGGCCATGGCACGGTATTTTTCAACATCCATTTCGGCGAAGGACAGCAACAGGATAAAAAAGGTCAGCAGCAGGGTGGCCAAATCGGCAAAGGTGACGATCCAGGCCGGGGAGCCACGGCCATGCTTCTTCTTTTTGACGGGCTGGTGGACCACCAAAACCTACGCCTCCCGCTCCGGCGCAAGACCGTTGCGCTGCTCCGGCGTTACGAAGGATGACAGCAGTTCGGTCATCACCCGGGGATTCTCGCCGCGCATGATAGTACGCATCGACGTGGTGATCAGTACCTGGTTACGTGCCTCATCTTCGGCCTTGAGCTGCAGCTTGTCGGCCAGGGGCAGGGCGATCAGCTGGGCGATGAAGGCGCCATAGAGCGTGGTCAGCAGGGCGATCGCCATGGCCGGGCCAATGGAGGACGGATCGTCGAGGGTGTTGAGCATCTGCACCAGGCCAACCAGCGTACCCAGCATACCGATGGCCGGAGCGGATTCACCAATACCACGAAATACCCTTTCGGAGACTTCGTAACGCTCAGCCGTCTGTTGGGTTTCCTGGGCCAGAGCTTCTTCAACCAGCTCCGGTGGGTGGCCGTCCACGCACAGATTGATGGCCTTTTGCAGAAACTCGTTTTTGGTGGGGTGGTTTTCCAGGCCCAGGATACCTTCCTTGCGAACGACAAGAGCCAATGTGCCAACTTCGCGGATCAACTCCGCCGGCCGTTCTACGCGGTCCTTGAATGCCGCTGAAAACGCCAGCCTGAAAGCACTCATCACCGAAGGCAGACGAAACTTGATCAGGGTAACGGCAAACGTGCCACCCAGCACAATCGCCAACCCCGGAAGGTTGAAAAAGGTCAGTATCGACGCGTTAGCCAGCATCGCAAGCACGACAATCAGTACGCCTGCCACCAGCCCGACAAGGGTGAGTATATCCATCAGAGACCTTAAATCAGCGATTAATCAGCGATCTTCGGGAACCGTTTGCACCTGCGAAGCATAGCCCATTCATCCGGGTTGGGCTCAGTCGTTTCGCAATTCTTCAATCACCGGACGGGTGTCCGGAGTTTTTCCACGCCATATCCGGAACGACTCCGCCGCCTGTTCCACCAGCATGCCCAGGCCATCGAACACCCGGGTGGCTCCCTGGTCCAGAGCCCACTGGTTGAAGGTGGTGGTCTGCAGAGAATACATCATGTCGTAGATCACCGTGTCGGCACCGATCACACTTGTGGAAACCGGCGGCAAATCTCCCTGCAGGCTGGCACTGGTGCCGTTGATGATAACGTCGAAAGCGTCGGCCGGCTGTTCGAATCCGCAGGCCTCCAGGTGCGTATCGCCGGCCACGGATTCAAAGAAACTGACCAGACCCTCGGCTTTTGCCAGGGTGCGGTTGGCAATCGTCAGGGCAGCAGGCTCTTCAGCAAGAATCGGCCCCAGAACACCACGAACGGCCCCACCTGCGCCCAGCACCAGCAGGCGTTTACCCGCCAGGCGAACGCCATGGTTGACCATCAGGTCGGTAACCAATCCTTTGCCATCGGTGTTATCGGCGGTAAGTGAGCCTTTACTGTCTTTGTAGAGTGTGTTCGCCGCACCCGCTCGCTCGGCGCGCTGGGTCCGCAGGTCCGCCAACTGCCAGGCCTGCTCCTTGAAAGGCACGGTGATATTCAACCCTTTGCCACCGCGTTCGAAAAAGCCTTTTACGGTATTCGCGAAATCGTCTTCCGGCGCCTGTATGGCCGTGTATTCCAGCTGCTCGCCGGTCTGGCGGGCAAACAGGCTATGAATGCGGGGGGATTTGCTGTGACTGATCGGATTGCCAACCACCGCATACAGATCATTGTGCATCAGCGCTCTCCAGCCAGTCCCGCCCGGTAAGAAAGTAGTCCGTCAGCCGCGCTTCCTCCGATCCGGGCTCCGGCACGAAGTCGTACTCCCAGCGCACCAGCGGAGGCAGCGACATCAGGATGGATTCGGTACGGCCACCGGACTGCAGGCCAAACAGGGTGCCCCGGTCGTACACCAGGTTGAACTCCACGTAGCGGCCGCGGCGGTACAGCTGGAAATCGCGCTCGCGATCGCCCCACACCATGGCTTTTCGTCGCTCGATAATGGGCTCATAGGCATCGATGAAGCTGTCCCCGACTGACTGCATCAAGGCAAAATCACGGCTGAAATCCCCGGTGTTGTGGTCGTCAAAAAACAACCCTCCCACGCCCCGCGGCTCGTCCCGGTGTTTGAGGTAGAAATAGTTGTCACACCAGTGCTTGTACTCACGATACAGTTGGTCGCCGAAAGGATCACAAGCGGCTTTCGCAACCCGGTGCCAATGGACGCAATCCTCGTCGAAGCCGTAATAGGGCGTAAGGTCATAACCCCCGCCAAACCAATAGACCGGCTCTGCATCCTCGGGGGTCGCAACAAAAAACCGGACGTTGGCGTGGGACGTGGGTACGTAGGGGTTCGAAGGGTGCATGACCAGAGACACCCCCATGGCTTGCCAGGGCGCACCCGCCAGGTGGGGTCTATGCGCGGTGGCTGACGCAGGCATGGTCTCGCCCATCACATGGGAGAAGTTTACACCGCCTTTCTCGAACACCTCGCCATCGGTGATCACCCGGCTGATGCCACCTCCGCCCTCGGGCCGGTCCCAGGCATCGGTTTCAAAAACGCCCCTGCCATCGGTCGCTGCCAGCCTTTCGCAGATCTGATCCTGCAGGCCAAGCAAGTATTGTTTCACGGCATTGGTGTCGGGGTGCTGGACAGGGTGCTGAGACATGGGAACTCCTAGCGCAGTTGCTTTCCGCTGACGATATCGATGATACGGCTGGGTTGACGGTTACCGCCCAGTTCTCCTGGCACCAGCCAATCCAGTTGGCCCTCGAAGTAACGACGTACCTGCCAGGAGGAACGGGCCGGCTGGCGTCCTGCCGGATTACAGGAGGTTGAAACCAGGGGAAAGCCGACCGCCTCGCACAAGGCGCGCACAACAGGGTGGTCACTGACCCTGACAGCGATGGAGCTGTGATGCCCCCGAACCTGTTGTGGGATTTGCTTGCGGATATCCGGCAGAAGACAGGTAACCGGGCCAGGCCAATGACTCATCGCCTGGCGCTGCTGCTCCTTCGGCAATGGGTCCAACAGGAACCGTATCTGATCAACAGACGCCGCCACAAGGATCAGTCCCTTCTCCATGGGACGCTGCTTGAGCGACAGGACCCGTTCAACGGCGTCCTGATCCCAGGGGTCACAACCCAGCCCCCAGACGGCTTCCGTGGGATAGGCAATGACCCCGCCACCAAGGACGGTGCGGCGGGCGCAATGAAGGTGCCAGTCGGACAAAGGTTGCTGTGGTGATTTCATGAAATCTTCAAGTCTGTAAAAAACGTGGCTCAGCCAATCCGTTGAAACCCTCCCGGCGCAGAATCCACCAATCCCTGTAACTCCAGGAGAAGCAGCGACTGCATCAACTGATCGGCGGGAAGGCCGGTCACTGAACACAAATCATCGGTTGACTGCGGATCATACCCTAAAGCCTCCAGCACCGCGATTTCCCGGGAGTCCAGGCCTTCGGTCGCTGGCCTTTTCATGATCACCGAAGAGGAATCGCCCTCGTTCTGACTGGTCCACCAGCCGCCGAGTTCCTCGCAGATATCGTCCACGGTTTCCACCAGCTTCGCACCCTGGCGTATCAGGTGATGGCAGCCCCGTGCCAAAGGATTGTGGACCGAGCCCGGAATCGCAAATACCTCCCGCCCCTGTTCCAGCGCCAGTCGGGCAGTGATCAGGGATCCGCTTTTGAGTCCCGCCTCCACCACCAGGATGCCACGGCTGAGACCGCTGATAATCCGGTTTCGGCGGGGGAAATGGCCCGCCTTGGCGGACGTACCCGGCGGGTATTCGGACACAATCACCCCCTCACCGGCGATGCGTTCACTGAGCGTGCGGTGGCGATAGGGGTAGGGTTTATCAACACCATTGCCAATCACGGCGACGGTCGGGAAGCCGGCATCCAGGGCGCCGGCATGGGCGGCGCCGTCCACCCCCAGGGCCAACCCGCTGGTCACCAGCAAGCCTTTTTGGCCGAGCGCCGCGGCAAAGGAACGGGCATGTTCCAGCCCGGCCCGGGTGGCGTTGCGGCTACCTACAATACCGATCTGCTCGCGCCCCAGCAGGGAGCGATCACCGCGCACATAGAGGACCAATGGCCCGTCGTGAATATGCCTGAGAGGCTCGGGGTAGTCGGCATCGGCGATGGTCAGGATAGCCGTGCCGGTCCGCAGGCAATCCCGGTATATGCCGTCGGCGCTGGCGATCACAGGGTGAGCGCTGTCCTGGCGGCGCCATGCCTGGAGAGCATCGATCGTTTCCGCCGCCAAACCCAGTGCTTTCAGAGTGGCGGCATTATGGGTCAGGAGTTGCTGAAAATCCGGAATCTGTTCGAGGATCGCCTGCTGGCGACGGGCTCCGAATTTCGGCAGACAGGACAGGAATATCCAGAACCCGTGTTCCGACTGGAACAGGTTCCGGGCAGACAGGGTGTCGGTAGAGAGTGACATGGCATCCTTCCGTGGATCAGGGTTGGGTAATGGGGGCTTGCCTTCCTGGCAGGCCGAGGGTGAATTATGCCATAAAAAAAGGAGCCGGCGATGCGGCTCCCTTTCTACGGACGTCTTACGTTGTGATCAGCTCAGGGATTGGTCACCTTGTCACCAACCGACAACGGACGGGTGGCCTGCAGGATCAGGCCATAGCTCATTTTCTCGTAGGTCTGGAACACCATCATCAGCCCGGCACGCTCGGAGGGCAGCTCAATGGTTTCATTGGTGACCGGATCCCGAACCAGATTGCCACTCTTCAGCACGGCCATGACATTGCCCGGCTTCAGACCTTCCCGTTCACCGCGGTTGATAGCCACCACGTCAAACTGCCCGATCTGGCTGACACCACCATCGACCGAGATCATCTGGGCCTCGATATCACTGTCGGGAGAGCTGGGCAAAAAACTGGTGGTGATGCGACGCTCTTCGCCAACCAGCAGACGGTCCCCGATGCGCACTTCCTCGTTGGATTGCTTCAGTCGGAGTGTCAGAACGTCTTTATTCTCGGCAATGACTTCACCGCGGGCAATACTCCGAGCCTCAAGGCCAAGGAACTCGCCGGTTTCCGGATCGCGGAATTCCTTGCTGCGGCGGAAGACGCCCACATTGTCAGCCGGCTTCTCACCACGGGCGTAAATCCGATCACCCGCGCCGGTAATAATCCGGCCGTCCTCGCCTTCCAGC
>NZ_LSMM01000066.1:0-33152 GCF_001566815.1 Marinobacter sp. Hex_13 | reverse complement strand
TTCAACGAACACCATGTTGTCCATGTTGCGCTGGACCATCTCAATGGCGTGCCAGTCGTTGATGGCATCGCAGCCAGTCAGGGCCGTCAATGATAACGCAAGCAAAAAGGATTGCTGGGTACGGCGGGTGGTCATAGTCATTCCAGTCCATTGAGTGACATTCCATGTACGCGGGTATTCTACCTGTCTGGCTGACAAGGGCCAAGCTTCGACTGGCAGGTAACAAACACGTTGCTTTCGTCCGTTCTGACAAACTGGAAGATCATATGCGCCGATGCTCAGTAGCGGAGAGATATCGAGCAAGGAGTCAGGGGCGGTTGACTGCAAAGGGTATTGATCTAATTCATCTTGGTCTCGCATGAGTGGTATATCAAACAAACATCGCTGCAGTCCGGTAGGCATAATTTCTGTCGAAGCCGGCACCTTTAACGCGAACTGTGTCGGAGACAGGTAGGGATCAAACTTCACCATTTCAATAGGAGCCCATCCGCGTATAATTCCCATAGCCGAAAACAGGTCGTTTTCGGCTATGGACGAAACGATCAAAGGAACTGAGATGAAAACTTTTAAAACCCTGCGTCTTATCTTTACGCTCGTAGGCCTCGGCATGCTGGCCGGCGCCTTTTTCGCATTCCAGAGCACTTCAACCTTTCTTGAAACCGCAACAGCCAAGCCCGGGGTTGTATCTGACCTGATTCGCTCACGGTCCAGTGATTCCAACGCCTATTATCCCATTGTCCGATTTGAGTATGAGTCGGGCAGACCGGTGGAATTTCAGTCCTCAAGCGGCAGCAACCCTGCGAGTTACAGTCGTGGAGAGGAAGTACGTGTACTTTTTGCGCCGGGTGAACCGGAGTCGGCACGTATCGATGATTTCTTCTCGCTTTGGGGCGTGGCCCTTATTGTCGGCGGGATTGGAGCAGCGTTCTTTTTGGTTGGCGCTGGTATGTTTGTGGTGCCTGCCATCAGGAACGGGAGTGCGGCAAAACTGCGCAAAACGGGACAGCTGGTTCAATCCCGCTATCAGGGGGTGGAAAGAAACGAGAGGCTCGTTATGAATGGTAAGAGCCCATATCAGATTGTGTGTCAGTGGCAGAACCCGGTTACTTCAGATATCCACGTATTCAGGAGCGGTAACCTGTGGTTCAATCCCTCAAGCCATATCCTTGGTGATTCGATCCCTGTTTATATCAACCCGACAAACCCCGGGCAGTATTGGGTAGATACCTCCTTTCTGCCAAAATTGGCGTCCTGAAATTGAAGTGGGGAGAGACCATCCATGTCTCTCCCCCCAAGCTCACGCCTCCCGCAACTCCCGAGCTGCAGCCACCATTCCCCTCAACGCCGGAATCACCTCCTCCCACGACCGGGTTTTCAACCCGCAGTCCGGGTTGATCCAGAGCCGCTCGGCGGGGATTCTTTCCGCGGCCTTGTTCATCAGCGACACGATCTGTTCAGTCCCAGGCACGTTGGGCGAGTGAATATCGTAGACACCCGGTCCAATATCATTGGGATATTGGAAGCCCTTGAAAGCATCCAGCAGCTCCATGTCAGACCGGGAGGTTTCAATGGTGATGACATCGGCGTCCATGCGGGCGATGGCTTCGATGATGTCGTTGAATTCCGAATAACACATATGGGTGTGTATCTGAGTGTCGTCCTTCACGCCGTTGGACGTAATTCGGAAGGCTTCGATGGCCCAGTCCAGATAGGTCTGCCAGTCGCTCTGGCGCAAGGGCAGGCCTTCTCGCAGGGCGGCTTCGTCAATCTGGATGATGTTCACGCCAGCCTGTTCCAGATCCAGTACTTCCTTACGGATTGCCAGTGCCAGTTGCAGACAGGTGTCTTTCCGGGGCTGGTCGTCGCGCACGAAAGACCAGTTGAGGATGGTGACCGGGCCGGTGAGCATCCCTTTCAGGGGCTTGTCTGTCAGCGACTGGGCGTAACGGATCCATTCCACGGTCATGGCTTTGGGCCGGGAGATATCGCCGAACAGGATGGGTGGTTTCACGCAGCGGGAACCGTAGGACTGTACCCAGCCGAAGCGGCTGAACACGTAGCCTTCCAGTTGCTCGCCGAAGTACTCCACCATGTCGTTACGTTCCGCCTCGCCGTGGACCAGCACGTCCAGCCCCAACTGTTCCTGTTCCTCAACGCAGTGGCGGATTTCTGCGCGGATTCGCTCGTGATATTCCTCGGGTGCGAGCTCACCCTTACGAAATTTGAGCCGTGTTTGGCGGATATCCTTGGTCTGGGGGAACGAGCCGATAGTGGTTGTGGGGTAGCGTGGCAGCTGCAGGTGGCTTGCCTGGATGGCCGAGCGATGCTTGTAGCTGCTTTTGCGCCGACCCAGCTCAGGGGTGATGGCCGCCACCGCCTTGCGAACCTGTGGGTCCGTCACGCGGGTTGAGTTCCTGCGGCTGAGTATGGCGTCTGCATTGCTCTTCAGTTCCCGGGCCACCGCATTCTGGCCATCGGTAAGTGCCGTGGCCAACAACTGCAGTTCTTCCAGTTTTTGCCGCGCAAAGGCCAGCCAGGAGCGTATTTCCGGGTCCATGGTGGTTTCGTTGTTCAGGTCCACCGGCACATGGAGAAGGGAGCAGGATGGCGCTATCCACAGCCGTTCTTGCAGCTTCTGGTAGACCGGTTCGAGCCAGTCGAGGGTTGTCTGCAGGTCTGTCTTCCAGATATTGCGACCGTCGATCACGCCTAGGGAGAGTACCTTGTGCCCCGGCAGCCAGTCAGTCACGCGGGACACTTCGTCACGGGCGTTTGTTGCATCCAGGTGTAGGCCGGCAACCGGTAGCTCACAGGCCAGTTGCAGGTTTTCCCGCAGTTGGCCGAAGTAGGTGGTCAGAAGCAGTTTTACCGGGCTGGCCTTGAGGTTGTGGTAAGCCAGGTTCAGGGCGTGCCGCCAATCGCCTCCCAGTTCGGTGACCAGGATGGGCTCGTCAATCTGCACCCACTCCGCGCCATTGTCGGCGAGAAGCTGCAACAGCTCCGCATAGACCGGCAGTAAGTCATCCAGCAGGCTGAGCCGGTCTGTATCGTCCTTGGATTTGCCAAGCCAGAGGTAGGTGACAGGGCCGATGATAGCTGGCTTGGCATTGACGCCTACGGCCCTGGCTTCGGCCAGTTGTTCCAGTAAACGTGTGGAATTCAGGCTGAACCGTGTGTCCGCGTCGAATTCCGGGACAATATAGTGGTAGTTGGTGTCGAACCACTTGGTCATTTCACCGGCATGGACGCCACAGCAATCGTTATCAGCCGGGGACCGGCCACGGGCAATGCGGAAGTAGCGGTCCAGTTCGTGGTCATCGGCCTTGCCTGAGCGCTTGGGCAGGTTGCCGAGTGTGGCGCTCATGTCCAGTACCTGGTCGTAGAGCGAGAAGTCGCCGACCGGCGCCAGCGTGAGCGGGCGTTGGTGCCGCCAGTTGCTGGCGCGAAGCCCTGCCGCGGTTTGCTGTAGGTTGTCTTCGCTTAACTCGCCTTTCCAATAGCCCTCAAGGGCAAATTTGAGTTCGCGACGTTGGCCAATTCTGGGAAAGCCTAGGTTATGGGTGGTTACCATGATGAATCTCCTGTCGTCATTCAGGCCTTCAAGGCTAGTGCTGAACTGCCATGAAAAATAATGGTAAAATCTCATGAATCCATGAATTATTTTCAAGTAAGGCCGGCCAATGATAGAACGCAATCATCTGGAGATCGTCCGTGAAGTGGATCGGAGCGGCTCATTGACGGCGGCGGCGGACGCGCTGTGCCTCACCCAGTCTGCCCTCAGTCATGCCATGAAGAAGCTGGAGCAGCAGCTGGGAACGCCCGTGTGGGTGCGTGAAGGCCGTAAACTGCGGCCAACTCAATCCGGGTTGTATTTGCTGTCACTCGCGAATCGTTTGTTGCCGCAGTTCGAGCATGCCGAGGAATTGGTGGGTCAGATTGCCCGAGGGCAGCGGGGCAGTCTGCGAATCGGTATGGAATGTCATCCCTGTTACCAGTGGCTGCTCAAGGTGGTCGGGCCGTATCTTGAGCAATGGCCAGGCGTGGATGTGGATGTGAAGCAGCGTTTCCAGTTTGGCGGTATCGGTGCTTTGTTCGGCTACGATATTGATGTGTTGGTGACGCCGGACCCATTGTACCGCAAGGGGCTCGTGTACGAACCGGTCTTTGATTACGAGCAGGTTCTCGTAGTGCCGAGCGATCACCCACTGGCCTCCAGGCCTTGGGCGGAGCCGTCGGACCTTGAAAGTGAGACCCTTATTACCTATCCGGTCGATGCCGAGCGGCTGGATATTTATACCCGGTTTCTGGTGCCGGCCCACAGCAGCCCGGCCCGGCATAAGACCATTGAAACCACGGACATCATGCTGCAAATGGTCGCGGCAGGGCGGGGGGTATCGGCACTACCCCGTTGGCTGGTGGAAGAGTACGCCCATCAGATGCCGATCAGCCCGGTACGGCTGGGGCGGGAGGGTATTGATAAGCAGATTTTCCTGGGCCTCCGTGAGCGGGATGTGGATGTGGCCTATCTTCAGTCGTTCATGACGATGGCGCGGGAAACGACCTGGGGGCTGGATTGAAGCTAGAATCCGTCGCAACTTTGGTTGAGATGTTCGCGGGGGCGTCGTTCTTCGGTTAAAATGCGCGAAATTATTCATCGGGGACATGTGACCATGAGCGAAACACCCGCAGATCTGAAATACATTGAAACGCACCAGTGGGTGCGTGTGGCCGACGACGGCACCGCAACCGTCGGAATCACGGATTTTGCCCAGGATCAACTGGGGGATATCGTTTTTATCGGTGTTCCGGATGTGGGTTCGACGGTAACTGGTGCTGAAGAGGCGGGTGTTGCCGAGTCGGTAAAATCGGCGTCGGATGTGTTCAGTCCGGTGACCGGTGAGGTGATTGAGGTCAATGAGAGCCTGGAGGATGAGCCTGAGAAGGTGAATGAGGATCCTTATGGCGATGGCTGGTTGTTCCGGGTGCGGTTGGCGGATGCCGGTGAGCTGGATGGCCTGATGGATTCTGTGGCCTATGCGGAGCATGTGGCTGCCGAGGAGTGACCCCGCGGATTGCTTCGGAGTTAGGACCAAGCCGGGAGGGCCTTCCAAAACACGCCTCAAGACGTCCTTGTGCGGCTTGGGCTCCGCCATCCATGGCTCCGCACAGTTTTGGAAAGCCTGCCCAGCTTAATCTCCGAACCTGTGTGCTGGACTCGTCTCGAAAAGCCTTCCTTATATTATTTCTTCAGGCGTTTATTTATGAATTTTCCGGTTTTATACCTCCGCAAAGGCGCAGAGCGCAGGCTCCGGGCTGGTCATCTTTGGGTCTACAGCAATGAAGTGGATACCCATCGCTCCCCGCTGACCGAGTTTGAAGCCGGAGCCCAGGCTGAACTGCGCGCGGCCAACGATAAACCCATGGGAACGGTGTTTGTGAACCCTCATGCTCTGATCTGCGGCCGGCTGATCAGCCGGAATTCCGCCCATGGCATGACGCCGCAACGGCTCACCGAACGGGTTGAGACGGCGCTGGCGTTGCGGGAGCGGTTGTTTGACAAGCCGTTTTATCGCTGGGTGTTTGGCGACAGTGACGGGCTTTCCGGGCTGGTGATTGACCGGTTTGATGATGTGGTAGTGGTTCAGATCTCGACCGCCGGTATGGAGCAGATGAAGGAGTCCGTTGTTCGTGCGGTGCAGCGGTTGGCGCATCCGCGGGCGATTATCCTCAAGAACGACGGTAAGATGCGGAAGGTAGAAGGGCTGGATACTTACGTTGAGCAGGCCCATGGCCCGGAGATTGATCTCCTGCCGGTTGAGGAGAATGGCGTGCGCTTCGAGGTGCCCATGGAAGGGGGGCAGAAAACGGGATGGTTCTATGATCACCGCATGAACCGGCAGCGGCTGCAGGCCTATGCGCCGGGCAAGCGTGTGCTGGATGTGTTCAGTTACGTAGGTGGCTGGGGTATCCAGGCTGCCTGTGCCGGGGCTACGCAGGTGACCTGTGTGGACAGTTCCTCTGGTGCCATCGACTCTGTTCATCACAATGCGAAGATCAATGGCCTTGATAACATCGAGACGATAGAGGGTGATGCCTTCGACGCCCTGAAAGCGCTGTGCGATGAGAAGGAAAAGTTCGACATCGTTGTCCTCGACCCACCGGCACTGATCCCCCGGCGGCGTGACCAGAAGGCTGGGGAAGAGGCTTATGCGCGCCTGAACCAGTTGGGACTTCGGTTGCTTGATCGGGATGGACTACTGGTGTCGGCTTCCTGCTCTATGCATCTGTCCCAAGAGAAGCTGACGGATATTATCCGCAGCAGCGGCCGCAAGATTGACCGGTTTGTTCAATTATTGGAGCAAGGCCATCAAGCGCCGGATCATCCGGTAGTACCGGGGATTCCGGAGACGGACTATATTAAAAGCTGTTTTGTTCGGTCGTTGACTGGGTTTCTTTGAGCTTGGGGGAGGTCAGTCAGCGGGGGCACTACTCCGGGATACGCTGTAAATACGTCCCTGTACGCTCGACAAAAACATCCATGTTTTTGACGCTCCCGGAGTAGCGCCCCCGCTGACTGGCCCAGACAATGGCAGTTAACCTCGAAGGCTCATAATCTTCCAGCCATTCTCTTTCGCCATGTTTTCAAGGGTTGGATCTGGATCGACCGCTACCGGGTTCTCAACTTTGCGTAGCAGAGGCGCGTCGTTGTGAGAGTCGCTGTAGAACCATGCGCCTTCGAGGCTTTCTCCGGTCGATTCGAGCCAGTCATTCAGGCGGGTTACTTTGCCGTCCTGAAAGCTTGGGACGCCTGCAACCTCCCCCGTATAGCGCCCATTGACCATCTCTGGCTCAGTGGCAATCAGGTGATCAATGTCCAACAGTTTAGCCACCGGCTCGGTCACGAACCGGTTGGTGGCGGTGATGATCATCAGCGTGTGGCCATCGGCCCGGTGGCTGTCGAGCAGCTCCTTGGCCTTGGCGAGCATCATAGGCTGGATTTTTTTCGCCACAAACTGTTCGCGCCAGGCCAGCAGCTGTTCCGTGTCATGCCGTGCAAGAGGCTGAAGGGCAAAGCTCAGGTAGCGCATGATGTCCAGCTCGCCATTCAGGTACTCCTCATAGAAGCGGTCGTTTGCCTGCCGGTATTCCTCCGCATCCACAATCGACTCTTCCACCAGGAATTCCCCCCAGGCGTGGTCACTGTCTCCGGCGAGCAGGGTGTTATCGAGATCAAAAATCGCGAGCGTCAACTTGGATACCTCCGGCAAAAACGACGACTGTCACAGGCGCAACAGTCTAGCATGACGCGCCGCCGTCGGCTTCGTTTGCCGAAGCCTTGGGATTCTGTAAGAATGAGAGCAACTTGGATAAATCCGGCCGGTGAATTTTTAATCCGGCCAACCGACTTTTAAGAGGACTGTGCCGTGATCGATTCGGACGGTTTCAGACCCAACGTCGGAATCATTCTGGCCAATCACAGGGGGGAAGTCCTCTGGGCAAGGCGAATAGGGCAGGACTCCTGGCAGTTCCCTCAAGGTGGTATCAAGCACGACGAATCACCGGAAGAGGCCCTTTACAGGGAACTGGCGGAGGAAATTGGTCTCGGTACAGGCGATGTGGAAATCATCAGCTGTACCCGTGGCTGGCTGAGATACCGCCTCCCTCGCAGGATGGTGCGCCACAATTCGCACCCGGTCTGCGTGGGACAAAAACAGAAATGGTTCCTGCTGAGGATGCTTTCGCCGGATGCGCAGGTACGCGTAGACGGCACGGACTCGCCGGAATTCGACGGCTGGCAGTGGGTTAGCTACTGGTACCCGCTTGGGCAGGTCGTCTCGTTCAAACGCGAGGTCTATCGACGTGCGCTGCGAGAGCTCGCGCCGCGACTGTTTTACGACATGGAACAGTGGCGCCAGAGCGAGCCTTCCCGACGCGCGAAGGACACACAGAAATGACGGATTGAACCCGCCATGCTGAGCATACTGCGAAGTCTTGTACAAGAGGTAAACAGTGCCCGCGATTTGCAGGAGGCGCTGGATGTCATTGTTTCGCGGGTGCAGAAAGCCATGGATACCGAGGTTTGCTCGGTTTACCTGCTTGACCCAGCCACAAATCGCTACATATTGATGGCCACGGAAGGCTTGTACCAGCAAGCAGTAGGGCAGGTCAGCCTGGCTTATTCCGAGGGCCTGATTGGTCTGGTTGGCTCCCGGGAGGAGCCTATCAACCTTGAAGATGCTCCATCCCACCCCCGCTATCGTTACTTTCCTGAGACTGGCGAAGAGCGTTTCCGCTCGTTCCTGGGTGTTCCTATCATTCACCATCGCCGGGTTCTTGGTGTTCTTGTTGTTCAGCAACGGGAAAGTTCGCGCTGCTTTGACGAGGGTGAAGAAGCCTTCCTGGTTACCGTTTCGGCTCAATTGGCCGGCGTTATCGCCCACAGCGAGGCAACGGGCGCCATCAGCGGTCTTTCCCTGACCGGTGAAGAAGCGACCGATGTCAGTTTCAGTGGTGTGCCTGGTGCGCCGGGCGTTGCCATTGGCAAGGGTGTGGTGGTGTACCCTGCCGCCGACCTGGACGTAGTGCCTGAGAAGCCCACCGATGATATTGAATTGGAACTGTCGCTGTTTGATGGCGCGGTAACTGCGGTTCGGGAAGATATTGAGCGGGTGGCGGCCCGGCTCGCTTCCCAGCTTCGCCCGGAAGAGCAGGCTCTGTTCGATGTCTATTTGCGTATGCTGGGCGATGACGCAATGCCAGGTGAGGTGGGCAACCGGATCAAGGAAGGTTTCTGGGCTCAGGGCGCGCTGAAACAGGTGGTTCAGCAGTACGTTCGTCACTTTGAAATGATGGACGACCACTACCTGCAGGAGCGGGCTGTCGACATCCGGGATCTCGGCCGCCGTTTGTTGTCTCACTTGCAGGAAGGTGAGCAGAAGGACACGGTCTACCCTGAGAACACGGTCCTGGTCAGTGAAGAACTGACACCGGCCATGCTCGGGGAAGTGCCCAAGGGGCAACTGGTCGGTTTGGTGTCGGTCAAGGGCTCCAGCAACTCCCACGTTGCCATCCTGGCACGTGCCATGGGGGTGCCCACGGTCATGGGGCTGGTAGATATTCCGGTCAACCAACTGGATGGCAAGGACCTGATTGTTGATGGCTTTGAAGGGCAGATTTTTGCGTCACCCTCCTCGGACCTGAGGAACTTCTACCAGGAAATCTGTGACGAGGAAGATGAGTTGGTCAAAGGGCTGGAAGCCCTGCGGGACCTGCCTTGCGAAACCACCGACAACCACCGCGTGTCGCTGCTGGTGAATACCGGTTTGATGACCGATGTGGTGCGCTCTCTGAGCCACGGTGCTGAAGGTATCGGTCTGTACCGCACCGAAGTGCCGTTCATGATCAAGGACCGGTTCCCGTCAGAACAGGAACAGCGCGAATACTACCGCGAGCAACTGGAAGCCTTTGCCCCGAACCCTGTCACCATGCGTACGCTGGACATCGGCGGCGATAAGGCGCTGACGTACTTCCCGATCCAGGAAGAGAACCCGTTTCTGGGTTGGCGCGGTATCCGGGTAACCCTGGATCATCCAGAGATATTCCTGGTTCAGGTGAGGGCGATGCTCAAGGCGAGTGAGGGCCTGAACAATCTGCAGATCATGCTGCCGATGATCAGCAATATCTCAGAAGTGGAAGAATCCCTCCACCTGATCTACCGGGTTTATCATGAGGTCAGGGAGGAAGGTTACAACATCCATATGCCCAAGGTCGGGGTAATGGTGGAGATTCCGGCGGCGGTGTATCAGATTCGCGAGTTGGCGGATCGCGTGGATTTCCTCTCTGTTGGCTCAAACGACCTGACCCAATACCTGCTGGCGGTGGATCGCAACAATCCCAGGGTCGCGCAGCTGTACCATTCCTATCATCCCGCCGTGTTGCAGGCGCTGGTGCGCGTAGCACAGGACGCCCATGCGGTCGGCAAGCCTGTCGGTATCTGCGGTGAACTGGCGGGTGACCCTGGCGGCGCGCTGCTGTTGATGGCGATGGGTTACGATTCGCTCTCCATGAACGCGGCCAGCCTGCCCAAGGTCAAGTCGGTCATTCGCAGTGTTAGCCGCGAATGGTCAGCACAGCTACTGGAAGATGTGCTGTTGCTGGATTCGCCGCACGTTATCAAGAGTTGTGTGGATCTGGCCCTGCGCAATGCCGGATTTGGCCGCTATCTGCGCCCGGGCAAGTCCAGTGCCATTGCCCATGCCGAAAAGGCCCTTTCGTGAAGGCGTATAGCCAATTGGTCCTATATAGGGTGTGTACTCTAAAACTGGCTGCTAATGTTGAAAACAATAGCCAACCGCACCCGCATGGGGATATTGAATGACGGCAACCACAACAGCGATTAAGCCCGAACCTCGCATCGGCCTGGCCCTCGGCGGCGGTGGCCCGTTGGGAGGTATCTACGAAATCGGGGCATTGCGCGCGCTCGATGAGGCGCTGGATGGCCTTGATTTCAATAATATTGATGTTTACGTCGGCGTGAACGCGGGCTCCTTTGTTGCGGCCAATCTGGCCAACCAGATGACCACCGCCCAGTTGTGTCGGATTTTTGTGCGCAATGAAGCGGAAGTGCACCCCTTCCATCCGGAAGTATTCTATCGCCCGGCGTTCCGGGAACTGGGCAGTCGCTTGCTGGCGGTTCCGGGTCTGGTGACGACGGCTGTGCGACGGTTCGTAAATAACCCTTATGACCAGAGCTTGCTGGAAGCGCTGACGATTCTTGCGCAGGCTGCGCCTGCGGGCCTTTTCGATAACGAAGGCCTGCACGAGTATCTGCAGCGGGCCTTTACCATGCTCGGTCGCACCAACGATTTCCGGCAGCTTAAGCGCAGTCTTTATATTGTTGCGGCGGATGTGGAAAGCACTGAGGCGGTCTGCTTTGGTGCCCCCGGTTTTGATCACGTGCCCATATCAAAAGCGATTCAGGCGAGTACCTCGTCTCCGGGTATCTATGTTCCGGTCACCATCGACGGGCGTTACTACGTGGACGGTACTCTGAGAAAGGGGTTGCATGCCTCCGTGGCGTTTGAGGACGGTGCGGATCTGGTTTTCGCGGTCAATCCACAGGTTCCCATTGATGCAAGCTCAGCTGTGCGAGCCGGTACCATGGGGCCGGGCGATCTGACCCGGTCGGGTATGCCAAACCTGCTGTCCCAGATGTTCCGCACTATGGTGTACTCCCGAATGCAATCGGGCATTGCGCAGTACACCCGGGATTACCCGGACAAGGATATTCTGCTGTTCGAGCCGACCCGCGATGATGCCAAGCTGTTCTTCTCCAATGTGTTCAGTTTCCAGTCCCGCCGGATGGTGTGTGAGCACGCCTACCAGATGACGCGGCGTGATCTTCTGAACCGTGCGGACGAGTTGGAGCCTAAACTTGCGAAGTATGGTATTCGTCTGCGTCGGGATCGTCTGGAAGACGAGCAGCGCACCATCAGTACCAGCCTGTACGGTGAGATGCTGCCCCTTTATGTGGCAAAAGGCCGTAAGAAACGGGCTCAGAAAGGAAAGTTGGCAACCGGCTTTGATAATGTGTCGGAGCTGTTCAGTAAGGCCTTGTAGGGGGCGCGAAGAACGCGCGCCCCAATAGGATACATTCGGGCCTTCCTGCCCTTGCGGGTCACAGGATATAGCGGCTCAGATCTTCGTCTTCAGCCAACTCACCCAGTTTTTCGTCCACAAACGCCGCGGTAACCTCGAAGCTGTCGGTAACCTGATCACCTGCCTCGTAAGACAGACTCTCCAGCAGTCGTTCCAGCACCGTATGTAGGCGTCTTGCACCGATATTTTCCGTGGTTTCGTTGACCTTGTAGGCGACTTCCGCAATACGGGCGATGGCGTCCTCTGTGAAGGTCAGTTTGACACCCTCGGTGCCCATCAGGGCTTCGTACTGCTGTACCAGAGAGGCATCTGGCTCCGTGAGGATACGTTTGAAGTCATCCGGGGTCAGTGCCTGCAGCTCAACACGGATCGGCAGGCGGCCCTGTAATTCCGGGATCAGGTCAGACGGCTTCGACAGGTGAAACGCGCCGGACGCGATAAACAGGATGTGATCCGTTCGTACGGAGCCATACTTGGTGCTGACGGTGCTGCCTTCGATCAGGGGCAGTAGGTCCCGTTGCACACCTTCCCGGGAAACATCGGATGAGGTGTTCTCGGAGCGCTTGGCCACCTTGTCGATTTCGTCGATGAAGACGATGCCATTCTGCTCGACGGTCTGGATGGCTTTCTGCTTGATTTCCTCTTCATTGACCAGTTTGGCGGCTTCCTCATCGCGAACGTGCTTCATGGCGTCAGCGACCTTCATCTTGCGAGTCTTGCGCTTATCAGAGGACATGCTCGAGAACATGTTCTGTAGCTGGCTGGTCATCTCCTCCATGCCTGGAGGTGCCATGATTTCAACGCCGGCGCCGCTGTTACGCAGGTCGATTTCGATTTCCTTGTCGTCCAGCTCGCCCTCGCGCAGTTTCTTGCGGAACAGCTGGCGGGTGGAAGAGTCTTCGGTTTTCTGGCTGTCTTCCTTGAAGTCCCGGGGTGGCGGGATCAGGGCATCCAGAATGCGTTCCTCGGCGGCGTCCATGGCGCGATGCTCGTGGCGTTTCATTTCCTTCTCGCGCAGCATCTTGATGGCCATGTCCGCCAGATCACGGATAATGGACTCGACGTCCCGGCCCACGTAGCCCACTTCGGTAAACTTGGTCGCTTCCACTTTCAGGAAGGGGGCGTCGGCCAGTTTCGCCAGCCTGCGGGCGATCTCGGTTTTACCCACACCGGTGGGGCCGATCATAAGGATGTTTTTTGGTGTGATTTCTTCGCGCAGACCACTGTCCAGCTGCATCCTGCGCCAGCGGTTGCGCAGGGCGATGGCCACGGAACGCTTGGCCTCTTCCTGGCCCACGATGTGTTTGTTGAGCTCGTGGACAATCTCACGGGGGGTCATTGCAGACATGCTAGCTCCGGATCAATCATTGGCTGAGAGCACTTCGAGGGTGCGATTGTGGTTGGTGTAGATGCAGATGTCGGCCGCGATATCCAGGCCCTTCTCCACAATCTCGTTGGCTTTCAGGTCAGTGTTTTCCAACAGGGCTCTTGCGGACGCCTGTGCAAACGGACCGCCGGAGCCGATCGCGATCAATCCCTGTTCTGGTTCGATAACATCGCCGTTGCCGGTAATGATCAGTGACGCGGTTTTGTCGGCAACGGCCAGCAGGGCCTCCAGCCGGCGGAGAGCTCGGTCCGTTCGCCAGTCTTTGGCCAGTTCGACAGCGGCGCGGGTAAGGTTGCCCTGGTGTTTCTCGAGTTGGGCTTCAAAACGCTCGAACAGGGTGAATGCGTCGGCGGTACCACCCGCAAAACCGGCCAGCACCTTATCGTTATAGAGCCGGCGAACCTTGCGGGCATTGCCCTTCATTACGGTATTGCCGAGGGAGACCTGGCCGTCGCCACCCATGGCAACTTCATCGTCACGCCTGACAGAGAGTATGGTAGTCATTCTGGCTCCATTTGCCTGATAGAAAACGGTATTCAGCAGTTATGGAGGCGAGGGGGCGGTTTTCAAGGGCGGGAGGAAAGAGAGTCGGGAGGGCAGCTCAGCCCTCCTTGGGAATCTTCCTGACCAGAGGCTGAATGTTGAGATTGACCAGCTTGTCGATAGCCGCATTCATCTGGCTGCGAGAGGTGAAGGGGCCTACATTGACGCGGTACCAGATGCTTCCGCTGTCGAGGTCGATGCGTTTGACCTGTGCACGGAGGCCCTGGAACGCGATTTCAGCCCGCTGCCTTTCCGCATCTTGCTGTTGTCGGAAAGAGCCCGTCTGCACCAGGTAATCAAACGTTTGCTGTCCTGGCCCAGGGGTATATTCCTCGACCTCGGGAGGAACCACCTCCGAGTCAGGAAGCATGTCGTAAAAGCGAAAGCCGGGTTTTTCTTTTGCGGCGGTTTCCGAGGGCTTCTCCTTTACCGCAGGCGGTTCGGCTGTTGTGGATTTTTCACCCTGGCGAGGCTCGGATGTAGGAAGTGAGTTGAGATAGGCAATAAAGCCGATAAAACCACCCACGGCTGCCAGTGACAGAATCCACTTCAATGACAAGCCGCCCCGCTGTGACTTGGCCGCAGCAGGGCGTTTTGGGGGCTGCTTTTGTTTACGCGCAGGCCTCGCGGATTTTGTTGATGTTGCCGGTTTGCTGGCCGTTCTTGATTTGCGGGCATAGTCTCGGGACATGGCCGGGTTAGTTCCTGTTGCTTGCCTGAATATTCAGATCATGAAGCCTGACTTGCTACATTTCGTCGGGAGCGCTCACGCCAAGCAGATCGAGACCATTGGCAATCACCTGCCGCACGGCAAGATACAGGGAAACGCGAGCGTCCCGGACAGCAGTATCCTCGATCAGAACTTTGTGGGCGTTGTAGTAGGTGTGGAACTGCCCGGCAAGATCCCTGAGATAGTGCGTCAGGTGATGTGGTTCCCGCAATTTGGCTGAACTTTCTATAAGCTCGGGGTACTTGGCCAACTGGTTAGCGAGATCCTTTTCCTCGTCGAGCGTCAGTAAGGACAGATCTCCCACGCACTCGTTCAGGCCGCGCTCAACCCCTTCCTCTTTCAGTTTTCTGAGCACACTGCAAATACGTGCATGGGCATACTGAATGTAATAGACCGGGTTTTCATTGGTCTGGGAGCGGGCCAGATCGATATCGAAAGTCAACTGGGAGTCGACTCTGCGAGCTGCAAGGAAAAAGCGGGTGGCGTCGCGGCCTACTTCGTCAATCAGGTCGCGGACTGTCACGTAACTGCCTGCACGCTTGGAAATCTTCACTTCCTGCCCGGACCGGGTCACCATCACCATCTGGTGAAGCACGTAATCCGGCCAACCCTGGGGGATGTCGGCGTTCAGCGCTTGCAGGCCGGCACGAACCCGTGTGACCGTGGAGTGGTGGTCGGCACCCTGCTCATTGATAACCGTGGTGAAACCCCGTTGCCACTTGTTCAGGTGGTAGGCCACGTCCGGCAGGAAATAGGTATAGCCGCCATCCTTCTTGCGCATCACGCGGTCTTTGTCGTCGCCGAATTCGGTGGTTTTCAGCCACATGGCGCCGTCATGTTCGTAGGTATAGCCGTTTTCCTGCAGGCGCTCGACGGTTTCCTCTACCTTGCCATCTTCGTACAGCGATGACTCGAGGAAATACACGTCGAACTCCACGCCAAAAGCTTTCAGGTCCAGGTCCTGCTCACGACGCAGGTAGGCAACTGCAAACTCCTGGATGGCTTGTTGATCGTCCGGATCGGCTTTACCGGTGACTTCCCGGTCGTCCGCGGTAACGGTTTCGCCGGCGAGATAGGCATTGGCCACATCGGTGATGTAGTCACCGCGGTAGCCGTCGGCAGGCCAGTTTTCGTCGTCCGGTGTCAGCCCTTTCACCCGTGATTGCACTGAAAGCGCCAGATTGCTGATCTGTGCGCCCGCATCGTTGTAGTAAAACTCGCGGGTGACTTCGTAACCATTGGCTTCCAGCAAACGACTCAGGCAGTCGCCAATCGCCGCACCACGGCCATGGCCCACGTGCAGGGGGCCAGTCGGGTTAGCGGAGACGAACTCCACCTGGACCTTCTCGCCCTTGCCGTCGTTGTTACGACCGTACCGCCCGGCGTTGTCGAGAATGGTGTTAACCACCTCAAAGGCACTGGCCGTGCTCATGAAAAAGTTGATAAAACCGGGGCCTGCAATTTCAACTTTCTCGACAGCGCTGCTGTCCGGTAACCGTTCCACCAATGCCTCTGCCAGCTTTCGTGGCGGGCAACCCGCCACCTTCGATGCGACCAGAGCAATGTTGCAGGCGTAGTCACCGTGGGATTTGTCCTTGGTGTTGCCTACCTGTGGTGTAAAGGTCTGATCTGCTGGCAAGGTGCCTTCAGATTGCAGGGTCGCCAGCGCAGACTGGAGCAGTTCGGATACGGTCTCTTTCATGCTGTCGGATGACTCGATATACGGAGAGTGGGTTACGGGGCGGGACGCCCTCTGAAACTGAAGAGACGTATTATCAAGGAAAGGGTGGAGGGACTCAAATATGATTGTGGCTCTGGGGCCCGGCCCAGCTTTCAGTCAAGCCTGGGCCCCAGAGTGGCTGTGTCTTCTTAATTGGTGAAGTCGTCTACCGAACAGTCCTGTGCTACGCCATATAGGCCCTCAGTGCCGCCGGGAGGCGAAATGTCGGTGTTACTGAGATCGCTAGCAAGGCATGAAAGGTAGAACCTGGATGTTTCAACACTCTCCGATCCGCCTACGCGAACAGTCGCCGTCAGTTCTATCTGTACCCAGTTACAATGGCTTTGTGGGTAGAGAAGAGAGAAGCTGGCGGAGCCATCACTGGCAGACGTGATTGATGATGAGCTAGTGGCTGCAGAGTTGGTGGGCTCAAGTTTTTCGCTCCCATTGACATCTTCGCCGGGGTCGAGCTGACCATTTTGATTTGTGTCCTCTGCCTCACAAAACTGTGGGTCTGAAGGGGACAGTACCCAGTTGTCGTCAGTTGAGACGGCATATGATCCTTTCCGATAACCAACCGGCAGCGCACTCAATTCGATGTTGGCGTTTTCGACCGGTGCACCATTGGCATCTGTCACGATTGCAACATATTCTTTCACGTATCGAACGGAGTCAGGCTCTTCAATTTCATTGCCGGTGCCGATAGCCAGTCGAAGTGCTTGCCGGGCTACTGTCAGTGTTACAGTATCTGAAATAGATCCATCCACTACAGCTTCAATTTCTACGCCATCTCTACCGCTGGTGTTTGATCCTGCGGTATAGATTGTGGAAGCACGGCCCTGAGAGTCAGTTACGTCGAGGCTAGAGCTTAGGTTGCCCCCGCTTCCGTCTTCAAGGATGCGGAAGCTGATTTCCTGATTTTTTACCAAGTTGTTAGATGCATCGCGAATTACAGCGATAATCTCGCTGGTTTCCCCCAGATCAAGCTGGGTTTTCGATGCTTGAAGATTTATCGAGTCCGGCGTGTTGGCGATAAATTCAAATGAAAGGTCAGCAGAAAGGCCGGAGTTTGGGTCTGTTGCCGTTACGGTAGTCGTCCCAGAGTTGGTTGAGGTAATGCCAATGCTCGCCTCTCCACCGCTGGTGGTTACAAGGCCAGTTGGTGGGTTGAGAGTGCCTCGTGTGGCGGAGAACTGTACTTGAGTTCCGTCAGCTACAGGATTTCCATCTACCTGCCATTCAATTGTGACTTGTTGCTCAACTCCTAGGTCTACTTCGGTAGCCGTATCGGGGGCCGTGAATGCGAAGCTGTCTCCCGCAATGACCACATTCTGCGTAGCAGAAACCTGACTGCTACCGCTATAGGCTGAGGCTGTAATGGTTGCAGTGCCTCCGGTGTTGCCGCCGGACAGTTGCACGTCAACTGAGCCATTGCTGGAGGATGTCAGGTTGGATGCAGACAGGGTGCCCCGATTGGTTGAAAGGGCTATCGGTTGTCCAGAAATGCCGCTGCCATCTGCGTCTGCTAGCGTCACTCTGTAATTGGCTGAGCCGCCGAGAGAAATAGACGAGGGACCTGAGATTGAAATCGAAGTGCCCGATATTTCGACGTTGAGTGATCGGGAGACGCTTCCTGCCTGCGCGGTCACAGTCACTGTTCTGTTTCTTGGGTCACTGTCGGTCGTTAGGGTTGCGGATGCGACGCCAGCCTGATCGGTGATTTGTTGGGTTACCTCCAGAGTTCCGCCGTTATTAGCACTGAAACTCACTGGAACATCCTGCAGAAGAATGCCGTTCGAGTCTTTGATTCGCGCGGTAATGCTTGAGCTGGCGTTGGTGGATGTGTCCAGACGAACCGGGTTGGCTATGAGTTCAACGGTGCCGACATCAGCATCCTCTGAAGGTGTCGTGGGGTCGCCGCTTCCGCCGCTTCCATCAGGTGAGCCGGCGAGCGGGCTAGAATTATCGTCGCCACCGCAGGCCGTCAATATTAGCGCTAAAAATATAGCGCACGCACGTGCAAGGAGTTTCCCTGACATTATCATTTTCTCCAGTTCCCGTTACAGCAAAGGCCAGTTCGAAGCACATTCCCTGCTTGAAATGCGCAAGTTTAAGTATTTTCACAAGTTTGATTATTAGTTTGCTGAAAATCATAGCACAGGATGCGTCTATGCAATGTTGATCGGTATTCATTTTTGAAAAACTTTGTAATCTGATGCGTGGCTTCAGTAAAGGGGAGGTGAGTAAGTTAACCGGTTTCCTGCGGGTCTACGTCAATGGCCCATTTTAGTCCGGCTGGAAGCCGGCTCTGGTCCAGCGTTTCACACAGAACGCCGAGCGTGTGGTTGAGGTACTTTCGATTACTGCAAAGCAGAACCAGTTGAGCTCTAAGGCGATCAGCGCGGCGAGCAATCAGCGCGGGCAGGGGGCCCCAGATCTCTATCTGCTGGTAGCGGGCTTGTTGTTTTATGGTGTCCAGTAACTGCAGGCTTTTTTCCATCGTCTCAGCCTCTGCCCTGAAAATCGCCATTGCACGAAAGGGGGGGAGTTGCCCCGTTTCGCGTTCCGTGAGCAGTTGATCGGCAACGGGGAGATAGTGCCCCTCGGCCAGGGAGTGCAGCAGGGGGTGGTCGCTATGGCAAGTCTGAACCAGTACCTCGCCAGACTTTTTCCCTCGGCCGGCCCGTCCGCTCACTTGCAGTAGGGTCTGGATCAGCTGTTCCGGAGCCCGGAAGTCCACGCTGAACAGTCCGCCATCGGCATTGACGACAATCACCAGCGTCACGTTCGGGAAGTCATGGCCTTTGGCCAGCATTTGTGTACCAACCAAGATGCAAGGGCGCCCACTGTTTACTTTTTCGAGGATGCCCTGGATGCTGCCTTTGCGCTGGGTGCTATCCCGGTCGACCCGCACAACAGGCGTGTCTGGGAACTGTGAGGTTAGAATGTCCTCGGTGCGTTCAGTGCCCTGGCCGACGGGCTTGAACGCCTCGCCGTCACATTTGGGGCAGTGGTCTGTTGCGGCGGTCTGGAAGTCGCAGTGGTGGCAGCGCATGGCCCGGTCGCGGCGGTGGTAAGTCAAGCGTGTGTCGCAGTGGGGGCACTCCACCATATGGCCGCAGTCGAAACACATCATGACCGGAGCGAATCCTCTCCGATTCACGAATACCAACGCCTGTTGCCCATTGCTGAGGCATTTCTCGATGGCTTGCAGGGCAGGGCGGGAAAGGCCACCTTCCAAGGGGCGGCTGCGGATATCCAGCAATTTGATGGTTGGGGGTCTGGCGTTTCCGGCCCTTTCTTCGAGTCGGATCAGGGCGTATTTGCCAGACAGGGCATTGTGGTATGACTCCATGGAGGGTGTCGCCGAGCCGAGGATGACGGGGCAATTGTTCAGGTGGGCGCGATAGACCGCGGTGTCCCTGCCGGAATAGCGGAACCCTTCCCCCTGTTTATAGGAGCTGTCGTGTTCCTCATCCACGACGATGGTTTTCAGATCGGTAAAGGGGAGCAATACCGCTGAGCGAGTGCCGATCAGGATGACCGGCTCGCCATTGCGGATTCTCAGCCAGGTCGAGAGCCGCTCGCTGTCTTTTAGAGCCGAGTGCCATACTGCGATACGTGGTCCGAAATAGAACTGGAAGCGGGCTACGGTCTGCGGTGTCAGATTGATCTCAGGTACCAGGACGAGCGCCTGGTGCCGGTCGTCCAGGTGAGTCTTCAGGTAATGAAGGTAGAGCTCGGTCTTCCCGCTGCCTGTAATGCCAAATAGGAGCGCTGTCGCGAAACCGTTGTCTGGCGATGGAAGTTGGTTGGCGGCTTCTTGTTGGGCTGGAGACAGTACGGGGATACGATTCCGGGTTTCCTCTGTTACGCCATCTGGGGTGGGTGGCGTGGTCTCGCGGATCAGTTCTTTTTCCTGAAGGCTTCGGATTTGCGACTGCGTGAAACCGGCCCGCACAATCTGCTTGCTGCCTGCGCCGCCGGGTTGGCGGTTTAGCCACGCCAGCAGTTCTCTCTGTCGTGTTGCGTTGCCGGGCAGCAGCGCCGGATCGCCGCAGGCTTGCCAGTAGGGATCGGCATTCTCCACGGCAGGTCTGCCGCGACGGAGCGCTGGTGGTAGTGCGGTAAAAAGGCACTCTCCTAGTGGGTGCTGATAGTAATCAGATGCCCAGCTAAGAAGGCGAAAGGTTTCCGGGGGCAGTGCTGGCCACGCCTCGGCAGCGGACCGGACGGGTTTAAGGGTGATGCCCTCCGGTGGTTTTGCGTCTGTTTCGACCACCAGCCCGGTAGCCGATTGACGTCCGAAGGGGACCGTTACACGCTGGCCTGGTTGCAGTGCAATGTGATCTGGCACCAGATAATCGAACAGCCGCCGGATAGGGCGGTTCAATGCTATACGCGCAGTTCGGGGCACATGTGGCTCCATGGCGATGAAGGTGTCACGGTATCTGCCTATCCTTTTAAGGAGCTGAAAACCGGCGTGTCCCGTGTCGGGCGGGATGATATGACGGTCCGGGGCTTGCCTGATACCGCATTTGCAAGTAAGATTCGCGGTCTGTTTCCGGCAGGGCATGATTGTGCCCCGTCTTCTCAATTGATTCAAACATGCGGTGCCCGACACCCGGATTGCTATGAAAACCAGGCAGTCCCGTGATCTGGTAGCGGCATGACCGATAGAGGTTCGCCATGAAAGAAGGTATTCACCCCAAGTATGCCGAGATTACCGCTACCTGTTCCTGCGGTAATGTTCTCAAGACACGTTCCACGTTCACTCAGGACCTGACTCTGGATGTGTGCTCCCAGTGTCACCCGTTCTACACAGGCAAGCAGAAAGTGATGGATACCGGTGGCCGTATCGACCGTTTCCAGAAGCGTTTCGGTGGTCGCATCGGTGGCAAGAAAGCCTGATTCGAATGTTGATAACGAAAAAAGCGCCTTGCGAGGCGCTTTTTTTGTATCTGCAGGCTCGTCCTGAAGGGCGCGTCTGATGCGAATGTATACGCAAAAAGCCGTATTGACTGATTAGCGAGTGGTCAAACGGGCCTTGTCTGATGCAGTCCTTCGCGCCATAATGTCGCGCTCCGCTGGGCAAGGCCCGGTGGCTTATTACCTCTTAAACGTGACAAACGGAACAGTGGCAATGTCTCAAGATCTGAAAGAAGCAGCCCTTGAATACCACGCCAAGCCGCGGCCTGGTAAGCTGAGTGTGGAAATCACCAAGCCCACCAAGACCTCCCGCGACCTTTCGCTGGCGTACAGCCCCGGGGTTGCCGAGCCGGTCCGCGAGATCGCTAAGGACCCCGAGAACGCATACAAATATACCGCCAAGGGTAACCTGGTAGCCGTGATTTCAGACGGCACTGCAATCCTCGGTCTGGGTAACCTCGGTCCGCTGGCGAGCAAGCCGGTTATGGAAGGCAAAGGCGTACTGTTCAAGCGCTTTGCTGGAATTGATGTGTTCGATATCGAGGTCAATTCCGAAAGCCCCCAGGCATTCATTGAAACGGTCGAGCGTATTGCTGATACCTTCGGCGGTATCAATCTTGAGGACATTAAGGCCCCTGAGTGCTTTGAAATCGAACGTGCGCTGATCGAAAAGTGCAGTGTACCCATCTTCCATGATGACCAGCATGGCACCGCGATCGTAACAGCTGCGGGCATGATCAATGCCCTGGAGTTGCAGGGTAAGAAAATCGATGAAGCCAAAGTGGTTTGCCTCGGAGCTGGCGCAGCGGCTATCGCTTGCATGAAGCTGCTGATCAGCTGTGGCGTTCGGTCCGAAAACATCTACATGCTGGACCGCAAGGGCGTGATTCATTCCGGTCGCGATGACCTGAACCAGTACAAGGCAATGTTTGCCAACGAGACAGACAAGCGTACGCTTGATGACGCTATGGACGGTGCCGATGTATTTCTTGGTCTGTCCGGCCCGGATCTGTTGAGTGCTGAGCAGCTAAAACTCATGGCGCCGAATCCGATTGTGTTCGCCTGTTCCAATCCGGATCCTGAGATCAGTCCTGAAGTGGCATTGGCTACTCGTGATGACCTGATCATGGCTACTGGCCGATCGGACTACCCGAACCAGGTGAACAACGTGCTCGGCTTCCCGTTCATTTTCCGTGGTGCTCTCGACGTGAGGGCGACTGCGATCAACGAAGAAATGAAAGTGGCGGCGGTTCATGCGATTCGCGAGTTGGCGAAAGAGCCGGTTCCGCAGGAAATCTGTGAAGCCTATGACGTTGCAAGTTTCGAGTTTGGGCGGGAGTACATCATTCCCAAGCCGATGGACGTGCGCCTGCTGGAAGTTGTTCCGGCGGCAGTCGCACGCGCGGCGGTTGACTCAGGCGTTGCTCGTAACGGCTACCCGGCCCATTATCCACTGAAATCGATGGACGATATCATCTGATATAGCCCAATCGAGTTTCGGAAACACAAAAACCGGCGATTGTTGAATCGCCGGTTTTTTTGTCGGTGGAATTCCCCGTCCAGCTTGCTGGTGTCAGAAGATCTGTCTCGACAGGTCATCGCTGCTGCCATTGTTGCTGCCACCCGATGAATCATCTTGTGGGTCAAGTGGTGGCGGGGCATCTTCCTCGCGGAATATTTCGAACATGGCACCTTCTTGTCCCGGTCTTGCACGCCGGCCTGTTTCAGGGTCGATGCGGATGTTAACGATGCCATTGGGTCTCGCCATCAATGACGATGGCTCGCCATTTAGTGCCACTTTCATGTAATCAAGCCAGACGGGCAGGGCAGTGCTGGCGCCGAACTCTCGGCGGCCAAGAGGTTGTGGTTGATCAAAGCCAACCCATACTGTGGTGGCTACGTCATGGTTGAAGCCGCCGAACCAGGTGTCTCTCTGTTCATTGGTGGTGCCGGTTTTGCCGCTGATGTCATCCCGTCCCAGGGCCTGAGCGCGTCGGCCGGTGCCTCGTCTGATTACATCCCGCATCATGGAATGCAGGATGTATACCGAGCGTTCATCGGCCAGACGCCTGGCAATGCGAACTTCTTTCTCGTCGTCGGAGTTGTTCTCCTGTTTCTCTGTGCAGTTTTCATCGCAGAGTTTGACGTCCGGTGCTTCGAAGATTGTTTCGTTGTTGATGTCCGAAATCTGGCTGATGAGGTAGGGCTCGACATCGTAGCCGCCGTTGGCGATTACTGCGAACCCTCGGGCCAGGTCCATTGGTGTCAGAAGTCCGCTGCCCAATGAGAGTGACAGGTCTTTTTGCATGTCTTCCGTGGGGATCTGAAGCTGCTCTAGGTAGTCTATGGTGTTCTGGATGCCCAGGTCCCGAAGCAAGCGTACTGACACCAGGTTACGGGACCGGTACAGGGCTTCTCTCAGGCGAGTAGGGCCGTAAAACTGTCCTGATGAGTTTTGGGGGCGCCATGTGGTCTCCAGTTCGGAGTCGTCAAACACTATAGGTGCATCGTTGTAGATGGTTGCGGGTGTCATGCCGCTTTCAAGCGCACTCAGGTACAGGAATGGCTTGAAGGTTGAGCCTGGCTGCCTTCTCGCCTGGGTGGCGCGATTGTATTTGTTCTGGCTGAAGCTGTATCCGCCGGCGAGTGCTTCAATGGCGCCGGTTTTTGCGTCAAGGGAGATTAGTGCGCCCTGCACCTCGGGTACCTGGGAGAGGGCAACGCGCCTGACTTCGGCGATATCCAGGGCTTGCTGTTCATCGCTTTGCTCCTGGGTGTCAGATTCATTTGGCTGCTCTGGGGTCATCACCACCATGGGCTTTACATAAACGATGTCACCCACAGTGACCACGTCAGATGGCTTTTCTGGTTCGGGCCCGGTCAGGTTTTCGGTTTTGTATCGTTTGGCCCAGGTCATTGTGGAGAATGCCATTACGGACTCGCCAAGCTGGCGGGCGTAAAGATCAACTTCGCTGTCTTTGTCTCTTACCCGGGTTACAACTGCAGGCACGAGTTCGGCTACGCGGGGGTAATTCGCCATCAGGTTGCCGAGGTTGTCCGGTTTCAGCTGATCTTCATCCACCTGTCCAATGGGGCCGCGAAAGCCATGACGCCGGTCATACGCTTCCAGTCCGGCCCTGAGTGCCCTGGTCGCCTCCTGCTGTTTCTCGCTCTCGACAGTCAGTCTGACTTCGTAGCCGTCGGTGTAGGCGGCATCGCCAAACCGCCGGACCAGCTCAGCCCGGGCCATTTCCGCAACGTGGTCCGCATCAACTTCAGTGGACGGTGCGTTAAAACTTGCAGTCAGCGGAGCGTTGGTCGCCAGTTCATAGGCATCATTAGTGATGTATTGAAGGTCGCGCATGCGACCGAGTATCCAGTCACGGCGGATCTGTGCCCGTTCGGGGTTTGCCAGGGGGTTATAGGCTGAGGGAGCTTTTGGTAGTCCGGCAAGCATGGCCATTTCTGCCAGAGAAAGCTCGGTCACGGGTTTGTCGTAATAAACCTGGGCGGCGGCGGCAATGCCGTAAGCTCGATTGCCCAGGTAAATCTTGTTGAGATAGAGCTCCATGATGCGGTTTTTGTCCAGTTCACGCTCGATCTGAAGAGCCAGAAGTATCTCGTTGAACTTGCGAATAAACGTCCGATCGCGTGACAAAAAGTAATTTTTTGCAACCTGCATTGTGATGGTACTGCCGCCGGACTGGATCTCGCCGGTGGAGACCAGTTCGATGGCAGCCCGCATCAGGCCTTTAAAGTCGACCCCGAAGTGTTCGTAAAAACGGGCGTCCTCCGCTGCCATAAAGGCATGTAACTGAATTGTAGGGATCTGTTCTATTGTGACCGGTGCCCTTCTCTTTTCACCGAATTCTGCTATTAATTTGTCGTCTGCGCTGTAGACCCTCAATGGGGTCTGCAACTTGATGTCCAGGAGTTGCTCAACAGGAGGCAATCCGGGGCGGAGATATAGGTAAAATCCTGACGCCACGATTGTGGCGAGACTGAGTCCAGTGAGAAAGAGCCATGCAAACAGGCGAGATGTACGCAACAAATGAGACATTTTTTTCTGACAACTGTTGGATATAGGTCTATCATTTGAGAAATTGCTTTAGGAAGGGCTAGCCGCTTCCCGGGTGCAATGCTTCTCAATTAAAGAAGAACGAGCATTGTAGACGGAAAACTAAAGAAATTCTCTTAAATAAAAAACACATATGAAAGAACTCCGTCGGGAGTTTTCATAACCCGGTGCATGTAACCAGGTATAGGGTGAGCGCGTGTTCGGATTGTTAGGAAAAAAATCCAGTTCGGTGCTGGGCGTGGATATCAGTTCCAGCTCGGTCAAGTTACTGGAACTATCGAAGCAGGGCGACCGTTACAAGGTCGAGAGCTACGCAGTGGAGCCGCTACCGGCCAATGCTGTGGTAGAGAAAAACATCACGGATGTCGAGGCGGTGGGCGAAGTGCTCAAACGTGTCGCGTCCAAATCACGTACGAGCGTCAAGCAGGTGGCTGTGGCCGTCTCCGGTTCCGCCGTTATTACCAAGCTGATCCAGATGGACGGTGGTCTTAACGAGTTTGAGATGGAAGACCAGATCACGCTCGAGGCCGATCAGTATATTCCCTATCCGTTGGATGAAGTGGCAATCGACTTCGAGGTTCAGGGGCCCTCTGAGGCTAACCCGGATCAGGTCGATGTACTTCTGGCTGCGTGTCGCAAAGAAAACGTCGATATTCGGGAAGACGCTCTGGAGATTGCTTCCTTGACCACCAAGATTGTGGACGTCGAAGCATACGCACTCGAGCGGGCATACGCCCTCATCGAGCCTCAGCTTGATTCCCAGGGTGAAGAACTCGTTGTGGCGATCGTCGATATCGGCGCAACCATGACCACACTGAGCGTGTTGGCTGAAGGCAAGACGGTTTACACTCGCGAGCAGATTTTCGGGGGGAAACAACTCACCGAGGAAATTCAGCGTCGTTATGGTCTGTCCCTTGAAGAGGCCGGCCTTGCCAAGAAGCAGGGTGGCCTCCCCGATGACTACGACTCCGAAGTGCTGACGCCTTTCCGGGAAGCGGTAGTTCAGCAGGTTGCGAGGGCGCTGCAGTTCTTCTTCGGCGCAAGCCAGTACAATGCGGTTGACTACGTAGTTCTGGCTGGCGGCACGGCATCTATCCAGGGGCTGACAGAAATGGTCGAGGAAAAAACGGGCACACCCACGCTGGTTGCAAATCCGTTCGCGGACATGGCAGTGGGATCAAGGGTGAATGCGTCTTCGCTGAGCAATGATGCGCCTTCACTCATGATTGCCTGTGGGCTGGCAATGAGGAGCTTTGACTGATGGCAAAGATTAACCTCAGACCCTGGCGCGAAGAACTCCGGGCGGAGAAGCAAAAACAGTTTGTGGTGATGATTCTGGGGGCGGCCTTTATTGCTGCTGGTCTGACCTTTCTCTGGAAAACCGATATGGACAACCGTATTGCCTACCAGGAATCCAGGAACGCCTACATCGAGACCGCGACCAAACAGCTGGATAAGCAGATCAAGGAGATTGAAAACCTTAAACGCAAGCGTGATGAGCTTCTTTCGCGGATGCAGGTTATTCAGGATCTCCAGGGTAAGCGTCCGATTATCGTGCGGGTCTTTGATGAGTTGGTTCGTACGCTGCCGGACGGGCTTTTCTACACTAGCCTTACCAAAAAGAGTGAGCGGGTTGAGATTGTTGGGATGTCGGAATCCAACAGTCGGATTTCAGCGCTGATGAGGCGTTTTGAGGAATCTGACTGGTTCACTGATCCCAATCTGTCAAATGTGTCTGCTGCCGATAACCAACGTGCCGGGTACAGTCAGTTCAATCTTTCGGTAAAGCAGCAAACACCAGAGCCCGAAGGGGGGGATAAGTAATGAGCCTCGCGGACTCACTGAAAAACCTCAATGAATTCGATATTAACGACTTGGATGTCAATAATGCCGGCATCTGGCCTGCGCCAGTCAAGGCCATCGTGGCGATCATCATCTTTGGCCTGATTCTCGGCGGTGGTTATTGGTTCTTCATCAAGGACCAATACGCTCAACTGGAGCGAGTCGAAAAGACGGAGCAGGAGTTACGGAAACGCTATGAAGACAAGGCATACCAAGTAGCAAATCTGGAAGTGTTCAAGGCGCAAATGGAAGAAATGGAAGAGACCTTCGGGGCACTGGTGCGTCAGTTGCCGAGTGAAACCGAGGTGCCAGGACTTCTTGAAGATATCACCAACACAGCGTTGGGCAGCGGTCTTGAGCTTCAAGAGGTTAAGTTGCAAGGCGAGCAGCGGCGCGACTTTTATGCAGAGCTACCGATCAATATTCGGGTTACAGGCTCCTATCATGAATTGGCGACGTTTGTGAGCAGTGTGGCAAGTCTGCCTCGCATCGTGACGTTGCACGACCTAACGATAACACCAACAGGCGGTGATGGAGAGCAGCTGAATATGCAGGTTCTTGCACGTACCTACCGCTACCGGGCTGGAGAATGAGCATGGCGAGACAGCATGCAATAAAAGCCTGGATGAGTATTTGTCTGGTATCTTTCCTGACTGCGTGCTCCCAGGGAAGTGGTTTTTCCGATCTTGACAAGTTTATGGCGGACACTCGAGCTAAGCCTCGGGGGCATGTCGAACCCTTACCAGAGTTCAAGGCGTATGAGGCTTTCAGCTATTCTGCAGCGGATCGCAGAGCGCCCTTCGAACCGCCGATTGATATCCAGCTCACAATGGTTGATCAGGAACCGGAAAGCGATATCGAGCCGGATCTGGATCGGCCGAGAGAGGTTCTCGAAAATTTCGATTTGAAGGAACTCTCTATGGTAGGCACTTTAAGTGACGCATCCGGGAGCCTTTTTGCCCTGATCAAGGATGGTATGGGCGGCATTCATAGGGTGCGCACCGGAAACTATGTAGGGCAGAATTACGGCCGGATTATTGGCGTCAATGAAACCCGGGTTGAACTGATTGAAATCGTTCCCAATGGCCGGGGCGGGTGGGTCGAGCGTCCACGCTCGCTGTCGCTGGATGAGAATGAGGGCTAAGGGAGCGGCATTATGATTATTGAAAGAAACATGCATGAACAAAAAAGTTTGGGGTCGAGGCTAGCGATGTTCAGAAAACTCAATGTATACGTCGGCGTGATTGCTTTTGGGTTGTTATCCGGCCTGGCCAATGCGGTCACGCTGGAAGACGTGTCGTTTTCGTCGCTGTCCGGGGATCGGGTCGAGGTGACGCTGGCGTTTGACGGCCAGCCACCAGAACCGACCGGGTACACGATCGAGCGACCTGCCAGAATCGCAGTGGACCTCCGGGACACGACCAGCGGTCTCGACAGTCGCAACATCTCGCTCGGGGGAGGTAACGCCCAGAGCATGACGGTTGTCGAAACCAAGGATCGCACTCGCCTGATCTTCAACCTGGCAGAGCTGGCTCCCTATGAGACGGTGCGTACCCAGAACAGCCTGGTCGTCACAATCGGCAGTCAGGGTAGTGGTGTCGCAGCGTCAGGCTCGACTTCTTCCTCTACACCGATGACTACTGCATCGGGAGGACAGTCGGTCTCATCGGCAGGCAACGACCTGGCGGGAGTCGATTTTAGGCGTGGGCAGAATGGCGAAGGACGCGTGATTGTAGATCTGGGTAGTGCCAATGCATCCGTGGATCTGTCCGAGCTCGGGGGCAAGATTCGCTTGACGATGGACGGTACCAGTGTGCCGGACAATCTTCGTCGCCGCCTTGATGTTACCGATTTCGCGACACCGGTAACCCGGGTTGATACCTACACGGAAGATGGTAATGCGGTTGTGGAAATTCGTCCGGAAGGCAACTACGACTACATTGCCTACCAGTCCGGTTCGCAGTTTACCGTCAGCGTGGAAAGGCTGACAGAAGAGGAAGCTGAGTCTCGTCGAGAGGAGAAGTTCCCGTACACCGGCGACAAGCTCTCTCTCAACTTCCAGGACATCGAAGTTCGTTCGGTATTGCAGTTGATTGCCGACTTTACTGGTCTGAACCTTGTTGCCAGCGATACGGTCAGTGGCAGCATCACGCTGCGTTTGCAGAATGTGCCCTGGGACCAGGCTCTGGACCTGATCCTTAAGACCAAGGGATTGGACAAGCGTCAGATTGGTAACGTACTGCTGGTTGCTCCGGCCGATGAAATCGCCGCCCGTGAAAAGCTTGAGCTGGAGACGTCCAAGCAGATCGCTGAGCTCGCACCGGTTCGCCTGGATATCATTCAGGTGAATTACGCCAAGGCTGCCGATGTCGTTGAACTGATTAGGGCGGATGAAGAACTTATCTCCTCTCGGGGATTCGTCTCTTCAGATGCGCGTACCAACACGATCAGTGTTCGTGAAACTTCGGAAAAGCTTGATGAAATTCGCCGCCTGGTTTCGACCTGGGATGTTCCTGTTCGTCAGGTTTCCATTGAGGCTCGAATTGTAAGAGCGCAAACCAACGTTGCCGAAAATCTCGGTGTTCGTTGGGGTGGTGCCGCCTACGATGTCAGTGGTGATAACGTTTTCTCAGTGGGTGGTTCGCAGAACGCGGTTGAGGAGGCGCGTCAAGCCGCTGGTGGTACCAACAACACGATCACTTTCCCGGACGCTCTGGCGGTAGATTTGGGTGTCACCGGCCAAGGTGCTTCCTCATTTGCCATCGGTTTGGGCAGTGATGATTTTCTTGTGGACCTGGAACTCTCTGCACTGGAGAGTGACGGGCAGGCGGAAGTTGTTTCCCAGCCCCGCGTTGTTACTGCCGATCGCCAGACCGCCAAGATTAAGTCCGGTGAGGAGATCCCTTATCAAGAGGCTTCTTCCAGCGGTGCGACGTCAGTATCTTTCAAGGAAGCGGCGTTGGCTCTTGAAGTAACCCCTCAGATCACCCCGGATGACAAAATCATCATGGATCTGGTGGTTAATCAGGACTCCCGTGGTGAAGTGACCGCCGGTATTCCTGCCATCAACACTAATGAGGTAACCACTCAGGTGTTGGTTGGAAATGGCGAAACCGTCGTTCTGGGCGGTATTTTCCAGTCAGAGGTTACTACGACGACTACCAAGACTCCGTTCCTGGGTGATATTCCCTACCTCGGCCGCCTCTTCAAGCGCACCGAGCATGTTGATGAGCGTAGCGAGCTGTTGATCTTCATCACACCGAAGATCATCAAGAGCGACCTGATTCAGTAATCGGGTTGCATCCGACAAAAAAACCGCCGTGTTCCGCACGGCGGTTTTTTTGTCGGTTCATTTCCTGAAACTTATGGAAAACGTTACCCTGTGATATTCTCACGCGCCGGAATGTAGATGAGCGGAAGTTATGTCCTTGCCAAAACGAGTTGTCCTGGTCGGCCCAATGGGTGCGGGAAAAAGCACAATTGGTCGCATGCTGGCCAAAGAGCTGGGCTATCGCTTTCTCGATTCCGATCGGATTATTGAAGAGCGGTGCGGCGCCAATATTCCCTGGATCTTCGACGTAGAAGGGGAAGACGGCTTTCGGCATCGTGAAACGGCCATGTTGGCTGAACTGTCGGAATATCCACAGACAGTGCTGGCGACGGGCGGTGGCGCGGTGATGAAAGAAGAGAATCACGCGCATCTTAAACGCGATTCCGTCGTGGTGTACCTGAAAACCTCGATTGAGCAGCAAGTTGAAAGAACGAGGCGGGATCGCAATCGTCCCCTGTTGCAGAATGACGACCCCGAGGCGGTCCTTAGAAATCTGTTTGCCGTGCGGGACCCTATCTATTCGCTCTTGGCCGATGTCGTCATGTTTACTGACCGCAAGAGCCCCAGACTGGTCGTACGGCAATTGGTGAACCGGATTAATCCGAGGACACCTCGCCACAAAAGGCAAATACGTAAGGAAGGCAGAAATCATGCGTGACTCACTGCGGGAGTTGACGGTTGAGCTGGGCGATCGAAGTTACCCAATCGTTATCGGTCAGGGGCTGCTGGGTAGCTATGATCTGAGTCCCTTTGTCTCTGGTTCACAAGTCATGATCGTCACCAACGAAACGGTTGCGCCCTTGTATCTTGAGTCAGCCCGAGCCTGTTTCCCTGGAAAGCAGGTAGATACGGTTGTGCTTCCAGACGGTGAAAAATACAAGGATTGGCAGACGCTAAACCGTATCTTCGACGGTTTGCTGGAGAAGCGTCACTCCCGCAAAACCACGCTGGTTGCTTTGGGGGGTGGCGTGGTTGGGGATATGACCGGGTTTGCCGCCGCTTCCTACCAGCGTGGTGTCTCTTTTATCCAGATCCCGACGACATTGTTGTCGCAGGTGGACTCCTCGGTCGGAGGAAAGACCGGTATCAATCACCCGTTGGGCAAGAATATGATCGGTGCCTTCCACCAACCGGAAGTTGTACTGATCGATACCGACAGTCTGAGGAGCCTTTCTCCAAGGGAGGTGTCTGCTGGCCTTGCGGAAGTTATCAAGTATGGCCTGATTCGGGACACCGATTTTCTGGCCTGGCTTGAGAAAGAAATTACGTCGCTCATTGATCTGGAAACAACAGCCCTGGTGGAAGCTATCTATCGCTCATGCGCCTGCAAGGCGGACGTTGTAGCAAAAGATGAAAGAGAAGGTGGTTTACGGGCAATACTCAACCTTGGGCACACGTTTGGTCATGCCATTGAGACCTTCGCTGGATACGGCAACTGGCTGCACGGCGAGGCTGTTGGTACTGGCATGATGATGGCTGCGGATCTTTCCTTGCGCCAGGGTATGATCACCGAAGAGGATCGTGCCAGGGTTGTGCGCATTATCGAGAGAGCCAAGCTTCCGGCGCTTGCACCCACGGGGATGTCTCCCGATGATTTTCTGCGATTGATGGCAGTCGACAAGAAGAATGTGGATGGTTCGTTGCGCTTGGTCCTCCTTCGCAGGCTCGGGGATGCTGTGGTGACGGATGCGGTGGATAGGCGAGAACTGGATGCCACGCTTCGGGGCTTTTGTAGAGAAGTCTGAACAGGTATTGATCTGGGATAAAGCAGGGAATGACGGTGAACAACGAAGGACTCAATAGTCATGACGGTGGTGGTTTGTTTCCGCGACTCCAGGAGCGTTATGGGTTAAGGGCCGATCCGTTGGATATGGAAACACCCTTCTTTCCGGATGCCTCTCGCCACCACGCCCTGGAAACGCTTCGTCACCTCTGTGGTTTTGGTGACCTCGCTTTGCTTCTCACTGGTGATGTGGGAGCGGGCAAAAGTCGGTTGCTTGCGGAACTGGTGAGAAGTGAGTCTTCCCGTCTGGATTTTCATCGGGTACCAGCTGCGGCGCTGACGAGTACTCAGGCGCTGTCACGGGCGCTGCTCGGTATTGCGCACAAAGGGTTGAATCCTGGCGAAGGTGCGCGTGACGCCATTTACGGCTTTTTCCGATGGTCTGAAATCAGGGCTCGGAAGGGGCAGCGGATGGTCCTGCTGATCGATGATGCGGATCGTGCACCCACCGAGCTACTGAGATTGTTGTTTTCTGCTTTTGAAGCCGCAGATCGATCTGCGGCGGCGGTTCCTGTGTTCAGTGGCAGCGGGCGGTTGATTGAGATGCTTGGGTTGTCAGGGGACGGTGCCGGCGTGCATCAGGTTCATCTTCGCCCACTGACAAAAGAAGAAGTCGCCGCTTATCTCGAGCCCCGAATTCACCGAGCTGGTGGTAAGCCCAAGGAGTTGCTGTCGCCAGGGAAATTGTCACAATTACACAGTTTGAGTCAGGGGAGTTTTTCCCGTCTCAAGCGTGTAACACCAGCCGTATGGTTGGATATGGCATCGACCGGAGGTGGCGCCAAGCGGACGTTTTCGATGCCGATTAATCTGCGTTGGCCCGCGCTGGCCTTGGTCATACTCGCTGGTTCCTGGTGGCTTGTATCGCAGCAGTATGACGACTCTGTTGCAAGGGAGCAGTCAGAACCTGAGCCGGAAACCGTACGCAAAAGCATCACCATCGGCCCTGACAGCCCGGATATTGAACCGATTGAGACCGACGTAGAGTTGTCGGAACCGGTCGTCGAGACCAAGTTGCCCAGCGTGGAAGAATCTGATCAGGCTGTTCCAGAGCCAGAGCCAGAGCCAGAGCCAGAGCCAGAGCCAGAGCCAGAGCCAGAGCCAGAGCCAGAGCCAGAGCCAGAGCCAGAGCCAGAGCCAGAGCCAGAGCC
>NZ_LSMM01000065.1:0-34380 GCF_001566815.1 Marinobacter sp. Hex_13 | reverse complement strand
TACATTGAGCGGTTCCATAATCCCAGGATGCGACGTAGAGTTGCCGCTCAGGATCAGAAGCTGTCAGCCGTTTTAAAACCGTCCGTGGAAACGGGGTAGAACCCGGATGACCCTAACAGCGAAAAGTGGCACCGCCTTGGAAACATTATGGCGAAAAATGGCAGTTGGACCGCATCGTAACCTCGGGAATGCTGGTGTAGCCAATCATTTGGATAATAAAAACTCTGCAGTATTATCCCTATTTTCTAAATATATCTACCTTCGTTTCTAAACACTTTCTTAACGTTAGGTCGTTTACGCCAATCCCATACCAACTATCCGGTTTCTGATAAAAATCGAGCCCGCGACCAATCTTGATAACCCAACCGTTATCAATCCGAATCTCCCGATCATGCATGTGCTCGTTCACTTTTACTTCGAGCTCAACATCAATCTCTATAAGGCTCTGCTTCAGCTCGCTCAGGCGCTCTGATAGCTGCTTCACATCGGTATCGGCATCATAGCTGGTGGTGAGTACAATTTTGCGAACGGTGGGTGCTTTTAGTACCGCCTCGCAGAATCGAACGAAATTCTGTACCTGGTGTGTGGCACGAATATACGGATCCTCCACTTCAACCTTTTTGGCACCCACCAGATACGACCCTATCAGGCTTTCGTAGCTGTACCCGGCATCACCATAATGGATCGTGAAGTGTTGCTCCTGCGGCTCGTCAAGTTCGACCACAGCCTCAGCATCAACCTCAGGCTTTTCCGCAGCAGGGGTAGTTGATCCCGGAGCCTTTGCTGCCGAAGAGGGCTTTGCCTCAACCTCTTCCAATTCGCCAGCGTGAATATTTTTCCTAGAAGGCTCCTGTGTCGCAGAGGCTGCCTGTGACTCAGGGCAGTACACGACGTGCTCTTGGCCGTCCGCAGAGATGTAAGACAGGTTAATCAGCGCAAACTCATCGTCGGTCTTGCGCTTGTTCATCTGCTCCTTCACACGACGTCGACATTCGACCGCGTAGGATACATATTCCTCAAACTCCTCATCGGAGGGCGGAGACGATGGGTGCAGAATCTTCAGAAGCCCGGAAACTGTCTTTTTGATCCCCTTCTCATCTCGTCCCTCGACTTCCTTACCCAACCGAATGCGTTTACTAACCTCTTCATAGCGATTCGTATGCTTCAACTGATAGTGGAAGGCTTCAGCAAGGTAGTCGGTAATGAATCCGTAGTTGTTGGTCAGGAATTCGCTGCTGTTCTTCGGCATCTCCCAGCCAGGCAGGTAAAAAGCGAACCGGTCCATTACTGCCAGGTCGAACTCTTTCGGCAGCGGCTGAAACAGATCATAGACCTCTGAATTAACCACCTGCTGCACGGACAGGTCGAGATTGCCCACGAAAGCCATTGACGCGTCTGCGATGACTTCGACACCTCTGGAGAAACGACCGTTCGCCATGAAATCCTTCATGATCTGAATGGTGTCAGGGTCCTTCACTTTGATCCCGCCAACTTCATCAAAGGCTACTGTGTCCCAAAAACCGACGAGACCAATCTTCTTCCGCTGGTTGTTATAAAACAGCGTGGCCTTGGTCGCTTGCCCACCACTAATCAGAGTTGAATACGGCGAAAATTCACTGAAGAAATAGGATTTTCCCGTACCACGAGGTCCAAGCTCAATAAAGTTGAAGTTCGGCTCTACCAGGGGCAACAAGCGGGCGATGAAGTGAATCTTCACCCGTTGAGACAGTTTGGTAGGCTCAAGGCCAACAGAGCGTAGAATCACATCCACCCAGTCGTTTCGATCAAACTCATCCCGTCCCTCACGGTATTGCTCGAAACTGAAGCGGCTCAGCTGGATAGGGCGAAGGTCTTCGATATAGAAGGCGTAATCGTCTTCCTCTATCTCATTGTAAGCAATGGTCACCTCGCACCAGAGCCCGCCTTGGAGCAAACGATCGTTGTCCCGATAAAACTTTTCAGAAATGGCTACCCGCCGGGAGTCAAAGTTTTCCAAAGCAGCCCAGTGGCGTCGGTCCTTCTCAACGTAATTTACGTGCACCTTATCGATAAATCGGTGTTTACCTTTGGTCGCTACAACCGATTGAGCCCGGTTTGCCTCGTTGGGACGGACATAGTTGTCGTTAAGGGTATCGAGAACTGCCTCCAACCCGGCCTGGATCTCGGCTTCTTCATCACTGGCACAATAGCGAGCCAGCAAAAACTCCAGAACGAACGTAGGAACGTTGGTTCCTTTCTTGATCCGATGCACCAGCTCTTTGCGAACCACTTTGCCATCAAAGACCTGCGATAATTTCTGATCAAGTTCATCCATGGTTTACACCGTGTAGTCTGTTTCAAGTTCCAATTGGCAGTATACCGCCATCGTGGTTGGATTAAGCGCTTTCACCTTGAACTTGCCCTCAAACTCCATCTGCATTCGCAGGGTTATTTGCGCCTTCTCACCCGGGCGGAGGCTTATGGTACCGGTCGCCGCGTTCACTGCCCCGCCTGCTTTAGCCTCACCAACCACATCGCCCTTTTTGTTTTGAGCTTCCAACAAAATCTCGAACTCATCCTCAACGGAGAACATATCCTCGGTTTCAATGCTTAAGTCCAGCACGGGAAGCCTTGTCGTAATGCGCTTAGCTCCGTTCTTGTAAGCCAACACCACATTCGCTTTTTGCACCTTCGGCTGGTCGGCTCCACTCAATTGCAGCGAAATCACTGGCACCACGCATTCCTGCAACGACACACCTCCGTGGTAGAACAACATCCCAGATTTATATGACGCCATCGATCGTGGCCCAGCCAACTTCGGAAAGTCACCTTGGATTCCCGCTTTTTCAGCAGCGATCTGGTAGTGACCTGGGTCTGTCGCTCCCTCACCGACTAGGCAGCGCTCATGCACGTTGATCCAGTTACCAGGCAATTTCTGTGTGGTGTCGCCAGCGCCAGCATGCGTATTCATAAAAAAGCCATGGTCTGTGGCAATAACCACCTCATTGAAACCAAGGTCCTTCAGCTTATGAACAGCTACCCGAATACGTTTAAGCGCGTTCGAAATTTCACTTGGTGCCGTATCAGGGTGGTTCTCGAAGTGGCTATCAATCTCTACCGACCGAAGTACCAGTAACTCAATTTCTGGCTCAACCTTGAACCGACTACGGACAAAGTCCTCCAAACGCCCTTCCTGGAAACGCTGACCATAACGCTTGCGAATCCAGTTCATTCGCTGCGTGACATTGGTAATCGGTTGATCCCCCATCATCGGGATCAAAGTGCTTTCCTCACGCATCAATCTAAGACTAGAACTGGCTTCGGGAAGCAGGCTTGTCATACCAACCAAGGTAATGCTCGGTAACTGCACCATTGCGGGTTGCAGATCAACCTTTCCGTGATCCGCCAACTGGTGCTCTAGAGCAACACCCAGTTCATAACGAAGAGCATCAACCATTAAGTAGGCAATCCGGTACCCACTCTGCTTCAGCTTCGGCGCTACAAGTTTGTCGAAAACGTCATTGTTGGAAAGATATCCTTGAAGTGGCCACCCAGTATTCTCGAAATGTTTCGTGAATGGCACCTGAACCTTCTCAATTAAGCGGCCATATTGCTCCCTGACTCGCGTTTTAACCGGCTCCATGGTGCCTTGGGTATCTTGCCAATCAAAATCACTCACCGCCTGTTCAAATTCACGGTGCAGCCTGTCAGCCTCGCGAAGGTAAGATACATAGAACTCTACCAAAGCACCGATGCCCTTGGTGTGGTCCGCTAAAACGCGGTCGAGATCTTCGCATTTATCAATGAGGCCCGACGCAGCTTTGAGAAGGTCCCACTGCGCCTGGCTCTCACCCTTACCGGTCCACACAGATCCACGATGCCGGGATAGGATTTTTCGCACTTGATCCGTATCGTCTTTAAGCAGAGCCTGAATCGCCTGGTGCATGAAAGTGCGCTCTTCGAACGGGAAGGTATCAAGCACGCCCAGATCAAACATATCGCCGCAATGAGTTCGCAGTTCCAGTTCAGCTTCAATCGCTTCAGCTCGGTCTATATAGGTGGACTGCGTTCGACGGTCACTCCTTAGGCGCTCACACAAATCCTCTACGAGCTGCTTGGCCTCATCCGGAGCACGCGGCATATCCCCCAGAGCTTGCGGAAGCTCCTCTGGTAGATCGAATGCAAATTCACTGAAAAGCAGATAGGTCCAAAGTTCATCAGCAACCGAACTCCAGGACTTACCTCGGGTGCGCAACTTAAGACCAATGCTTGCCTGGAACAATGCCTTCGCTTCAGCGACCCAGGCATCACTGCCTTTCAATGCCTCTTGCTGCTGCTCACTTGGCACAAGCAGAGCAAATAAAATATCCCTGGAAGACTCCACCCCTAGTAGCGCACGCAAGTTCGGCCAATCCAAGCCGCCCCCAATCGCGTTAATCACCGCGAAGCTGGGGTTATCATCTTTTTCGAAGGCACTACGGATCTGCGTGGCGTGGTCAGGCTTCGCTCGCAAGCACAAACTCAGGTAACTATCACCGTCCCCCTCCGGAAAAACACCACCGCATGCCAGGTAAACGGAGAACGGATCGCCTTGGCAATGTTCATCCTCCAAGGGCTTTGCGACAGGAACATACACAAGCATCTGGCTTATATCCGCTCGGCCGAGTTCCTGAAGACCCCCTAATGCTTCAGCGCGACTGTCCAGACTAGATTCGGTCGCATCGACGACTTTGCACCGCTCAGTGGCCATTCCCAGACATAGATGGCGATACCGTTGGGCTGGGTCATAAACCACAACCACCTCGTTCTTGCTCAGGCGCGGTTGCAATACTTCATCCTGAAAAAACTGCTCAATCGTCACTCTGTGGCTCCTGCTGAGTCCAGATCTGGTCCAACGTAGGCTGTTTGCCTCGGGTCAATTCCAGAATTGCAGCTTCAACCAATACTGCCCGATCTTTCAGGAACTGATCAAAGTCCGCCCTTAGTCGACTCGCCAAAGCCTGGCCTTCTAAATCAGCGTAGTGTGCTTTGCTGAGGCAATCGTAGGGAATTAGATGTGATTTCAACCGGGTACGTACCGCATCTTCGTTCGATAGGTCGACCCGCTCTTTTATGTATTCAAGTGGATTTTTTCGGCCGATAATCCGGTTTGTCTTCCACGTAATTAATGCACAGTTTAAAGCCAGATAGCTGGAAATCTCCGCCTCAGAGAGAAGCGCGTCGGGGAAAATATGGTGATACTCACGATTGCCAATGTTCTCGTAATTGATCCGTTTATCGTCAGCAAAGTCATTGGCACCGAAGTAACTGGAAACCGCCAGAATGCCCCGGCGTTCAATGCCAACGTTTTTAGGCCACCCTGCACTGATTAACGAATCTTGATCCGCCAGCGGGTGCTCATCTCGGTTAAATATAGGAATCTGCTTCCAATCCGCTTCTGTGAAGTCTCGACGAATTAACAATTCTTTCAGAGCTTTGAAATCCGCGTAAGCTCTCGATGCAGCTGAGTTTTCGTAGCGATCGGAAAAGAATGCAGACCACAAATACGCCCTCAACAGTTCTTCTGCTTTGGCCACGAAATCCCCGTCTTTCGGCACGTGCTCATACGCTGCCGCCAAAACCGCCAGCACGGCATTGGTGGGTAGCCTCGCTTCATCAACTACGCCCTGGCTTTCGAGCAAATTGGCCATACGCTCCAAGCCAACCTCAAGCGTGCCCCAGTTATCCAACAGGACCTGCTTATTCATTTCAATCATGCCGCGATTATTGGGCAATTTTTCTTGAAGCAGAGCTGATGTGGCCAGAATGAGGTTGCGGACATCCCCATAGCGCATCGCTTTGGGGCAAGATTCCACCAGTTCTTGCTCTAAATCGTGGAGGGAGCGTTGGGCAATACTCTCAACTTCCGCAACGATGATGTCGTACAGCGACAGCGGTTTACTGTTGGTATTCATGTTGATGAATACCTGTAGCGCGACATCTTTGCTGGTCTCTGCGGGTAGGGAAAGATACGGTAGGTTGAAGTACTTAACTCGCTCGCGCAGCTCCGAAATCCGGGCCTTGAGTTCTGCTATTACTGCTGTGTGCGCCTTAAACCTCGTCACAAACTCAGGGTCACTTTCATTGGGTTCCAAGGCAGCTGTCGCATCAGAAACCCACTGATCCACTTCCGTCGCCATGTCTTCCGGACGAAGAAGGTTAATCGGAACCAGCCCCCTGTCCAGGCACTTAGCCGGATCATCAGACCAAATCGGTCGACGGGTGCCGTTGTTGGCGATCCAGCGATTTTGTGAGCGGATGGAAATATCGCGTTCTTCATTCCCTTCCAGTGATTTATCAAATTCCGGAAGGTGAACGAAAAAAGTAACCCCCTCATAGTTGTTATACATGCTGCGCCAAAAGGCAGTCAGTCGCTGCTGCCCATCAAGCAGATGCTGATTGACGGTACCAGGAGAGTTAGGATCAGCCGTGACGATATAACGTGAGAGAAACTTCTCCTCACCAGCCACTTCAAGCGCCAAGGTCACCCCAACCGGCAAGTTGTGGATGATCGTATCCAAAAAACTCGCAACGCGATGACGGTCCCATGCCTCGTATCGCTGGAACCTAGGGAGCTTTACGTAACCGTGCTGGATATTTTGAAACCACACTCCCAGAGGGCGATCCTGAGCTTTACTGGATTGCTGCATTGCAGTATTACCGGAACTCACTTTGCAGCCCCCTTTCATCAATTACTTTTTTGATCAATGTTTGAGTATCCGCTTCAGAAAGACCTTTAGGCTGCCAATCTAGTCTGATTTCTCCCGTATCTTGCCCTCGGCGTATCACTGGCACTTCAATTTCTTCCCAAAAAAGGCGCTCAACATCATGAGCGATCGCAAGGCTCCGATCTTCAATACATTTCTGCAATACCCGCTCTGGCCAGTAATTAAGCGCCAGATGTGCCCAGTCGTAATCACCTTCTTCGAGTTGGTTCCAAATATCTTTGAGCACCATCTTCCACGACTTATTAGCATACAAAGACCAAAGGGGAGCAGCGCATATCAGCACACCGTCATCATGTTTCGGCCTATAGGATGGTGCGATGCCGAGTAGCATATCGCATAGGTCCGCCAACTCCTTTTCCAGGTTTGAAAGCGTTTCAAATTCCTTCTCTTCTTGCTTGCTACGCCCACTGCTCTTAATGCGAAGACTATTTAAATCACTGCGCACAGATTTAAGCTTTGGATCGACGAAATCATTCACGATCGTAAAGAGTGTCTGGCTGCTAAGCAGCGGATAATAAAGCCACAGAGTGTAGTTACCAGAGAAGGTCGAGATCGGCCAGTATATCGGTGCTTTGCGACGGCTTTTTGAGTAACGCTGCAGATGAAACTGGAAGAAGTCTTTTCGTAACCAGCGACGTGTGTCCCGAGAGATGTTTGCATCTACTGTTTCCAATACCCGTTCAACCAAGCGATTCAAATCGTGGGAGTGGCCTTCATCGTCGACTAATACACCATGATGATGGTGAAAAACTTCAACACCATCGGGATGCATTCCCGGACTTTTGGCAGGAAGCGGCGCAAAGGGGCATGGCTCGGCTAATGGGCGACGCTCACCATTGGCTAAACGCCAATCAAAGCGACCGAACGCAACCCCCACAGCCCACGAAAGAACATCTTCTTCAGGACGAGTAATAAGCTCTATATCATCTTTTTCCTCTGTTTTCTTACCTGCCGTCGAAGGAGTCTCCTTATTTGTTAAATCTTCCAATCGATCTTCTTCTGAAAATCCGTAAAGATCAAAGACGAGAGAATCAATTTCACGCTGGATCTGGCCTATCTCTTCCTCGATAGCAACAGGGTTATAGTCACCCAAACGATTGCGCAACAACTCAGGCAGAAGAAATGCGTGAGACGTTTCAGTGGTTGTATCTAATTGACGCTTTAGCGACCATAAACGTCTCGCCATTTCCGAAAGTCGACTGCCTTCCTTAGCGTCATATTCACAAACTGGATTTTTCTGTATCAGGCCAACTTCATATGAACGTGCTGCCGCGTCTGCTGCGGCTAACTGAACTGATAGTAAAGTCGCAAATGCCTGACTATTCGTAATTGCCAACAAGGCCAACAATTCATCAGGATCATCGTCAGATACAAATAATGCTGGACCTTTATCAGCGAACACAGCATCCGCAGGTAAGACGCGTACACTTAATCCGCTGGTCGTTCTCCGTGGCCATGTGAGACCGGCTCTTTTGAAGAATTCTATATTCTGGGGTCGCGATTTCAGCTTTCCCGAGCTCTCATCTACAAAATTTCTTATTTCGACGCCGTTTTCTTGCCAATTCACAACTAAATGTAAATCGTAAAAAAAAGGAGAAAAACTTCCCCCTTTTGCGAAATTTAACCATTTATGCCGACCAACAACCTCCCAATGTAAGCGCACAAACCTAAAGTCATCACCTGTAGCCAATCCCTGCCGAGCGTTTCGATGACTGTTCTCAAATGGCGCACACTTTGAAAAACGCGAGCGCACCGAATCGTTCACCCAATAGGAAAAGGGTATCCCGGGAACCTCATTGAAAATTTCAGGAGCCACCTGAAAGATGCGCTCATCTTCCTCTCCCCTACGGAGGTTGTTGCAAACTTCAGAAAGCGCTGTGTGCTTATCAGTTTCAGTCAATAGACGCAGAAAATTACTCATCGGCTTTTCTCCAGTACATAGGCAGCAGCCTCAACCATTGCGTCATCCATTACTCCATGCCCCAAGTCCACCATTACTTCAGGTTTACCAATGCCGAGTACTGACCGCTTACGCCACTTTTGATAACTCGATAAAAAGAAGCATGTCCGCGCGGTAATTGCTCCTAGCCGGCCGCTATGACGCAACAGTGTCAAACCGCGCTCAACAAAGATAGCTAGCAAATCATTCTTGCTGTTAGGATACGCTTTCCCAAGCTGGGCCTTCGTTAGATTGGGCAATGCTCCGAATGGCGGATTCATTAGAACCACGTCAAAGGTTTCACCTGTCAGATCAATCATCCTTAGGCCTTGCAATGCGTCTAGCGCAAAAAGCTCGCTTTGATAACCAGTACTGACCTGCCGATTAAAATCCCTCAGCGCTCGGCACAAACGTTGCTCCGCTTGCTTCCAAACTTCATTTTCTTCCGCGGCGAAGAGACCGTCTCCACTTCCACCGTAGATTTTCTTGATAAGTGTAGGCAGCTCCTGCTCCACCTGGAGCAATACACCCAGCTCGGGCAGGTTACGCAGCAGTTGTAGAGTTTTCTCAAACAGCTCGGCGTCTTTACTGTCCAGCTGTTCGACAAACCGTTCACGCAGCTCTTTTTCAGCTGGCGGAGCAATGGCCGCCACCACATGGCCTTGGCCAATGATGGGGCGCTGTTGTGCTTTTACATCGGCATCGTGCCAGGCACGCTGGGCTCGTAACCAGAGTGCCAAAGTGGCGATCTGGGCAGCACGGGGGTCAATATCCACCCCGTAGATGTTGTGTTCGATGATTAGACGGGGAACATCCCTCAGGTAGGCAAATTCATCGTCGTAGGTCTGACCTAAAGGCTTTAAGTCCGCGTCCGGCTGTGTAGAGACATCCAGACTGCCGGGGCCCTGTTGTTGTTCCCAACCCCAGGCTTCGCGGTAGATCTCCAGAAAGAGATCAAATGCATAGAGGCCGAAGTGCATGGAGCCACAAGCTGGGTCCAGCAGTTTGAGAGTACGCGGGTCACGCAGGGTACGCGGAGGCGGTTCGGCCCGTTTGGCTTCCAGCTCTTCCGGTTTCACCAGCAAGTATTGGCAACGGTCATATAAGCTGGTGTTGCCGTTGGTGGCATCAAACCAGATTCGTCCCAGGGTGTTGTCCACCAGAAATTCCACCACGTAGCGCGGCGTGAAGAACTGGTTGCGTACCGCAAGTTCACGACTGTTACGTGGAGCTTGCGATTCCTTGCGCATTTTTTTGCGCTCTTCCTGGGAGTTGAAGTACTGGTAGATCCAGCCAATGGTTTCGTCTTGCGCCCAAAGATGTTCTATATCAGGGTGGTTGATCTGTTCGAGTACTTCCAACAAGGTGCCTTCACGAGGGAAGAGCCGCCCTTGTGGGCTGTGCCTATCGAATAACACAGCCATATCTAGGGCAAATTCATCAAACAGGCTGAACAGATAGCTGGTGTAGGCATCCCCAGTTTCACCATGGGAAGTTCCCGCTAGAGAACGGTAAAGCTGAAACCCCTTCGAGTTCTGCCCCTGGCCTATCGACTCCATCAGGAAACCACGTGCTTCAGCCATTCGGAGAGCTGAAAGTCGGTTTAGGACAGTGAACGCCTGCTCCCTCACAATACGATCCAGGCCTTGTTTCGTGCGCCCTCCCTCGTCCTTTCCTGGAGTCGCTGCGACGTAGTGAGCCAACATTTCCCGTAATAAGTGCGCCGTCTGACGCTGGCGGTTATCCAAATGCGTAAGCTCACCCAGCTCTGCAACGTGCCCAGTGCTTGGGTCTAAGCCATAGAGAGATTGCAACTGCCGAGTCAGTTCTTCGCTCAAAGATACTCGGCAGTTGGTGACAAACTTCTGGAGTCTGCCCCGCGTGCTTTGATCAAACGCCATAAGTTACCCCTCGTCCTTTAGGTTCAGCACGAGCTCGAACTCGTGGGCGTAATACAATTCAGCCCGCAGCTTGTTCAATTCACCAATCAAGACGTCGAGGTCATCCATACTAGTGATCTTGGCTTTGGAGGCGAACTGACGCTTCATTGGCTGGGGCTTTCCTTCGGCAGCAGTCTTGTCTTGCTCTGCTTTTACCTTTTCACGGACTCGCTCACTGCCGATTCGCTGAATACGGCGCTTTACATCCTCCACCTGGCTATTGATCGTATATTCCTGCCTAACCAGAGCTTGAAGCCCTGAGAGATCTTGAGAGGCTTCGATCTGTAGAGCCTCCAGATCGCCAAGTAGCGCATTCTGCTCTTGCTGGGTGAGTTCTACCCACTCGGGTAATCGATCGAGATCTTCTTGAGCTGATTTGATTCTTTCTGCCTGCTCATCCTGCAAGGCTATGGCAGAATCGCGAACTCTGGCTTTTAGCGTTGTTAAGCCACTGGAGAACTCAGTAGCGTATTTGAAAAATTCCTGGTGGTTCACCCGGTCCTGAATTTGGATTAATTCATCCGAGAGCTCATTTTTTAGTTTTCCAGGTACGCCGCTGTCAGGCAGAGTTTGGATTGTGGAAACGTACTTCTGCAGTTCCCGCAACGTGTTCTCTAGTCCATTCTCAAGTGCACGATGGAGCTCGGCAGCCCATTTCAAGCTTTCGTACAGTTCTGAGGTTTCATTGCCCAGGCGTTTCGGCGCATCCGATGCGTCGTTCGCTAGGATATCTCGCATGTCACTAGAGAGGTTTTCCAGTCGATCACTGCCTGGCAAGCCCAGAGCTTTCAATTTTTCTGAGAGCGGACCATAGCGGTGCTGGAGCTGCGGCAGCATTTTCACCGTTGCTTTGCTGATGTCGTCTTCCAAAGGAACAACCACATCGCCTGTCAGTTCGGTGAGGCGTTCAGCGGCACACGCTTGCACTTCCATGCTGGGGCGGTCTTCTCCTCGCAAGGAAACGCCAACGGACTTGAAACTGTTATTAGTTTTAAATGCATCAATGGCCTGCTGCCCGTTTACGGTTACTTCTCGGCCACCTACCTTCAGCTTAATCTCGCCGGCAATCAGCATGGCGGCAACCAGGTAGCGCAAAGTATCTTGCGACCAGCCAAACGGTGGTGCCGTGAAGATATCGGCAAGGCGCTTACCTTCAATAGAACCCTGCCGTTCGATCATGTCAGTGATGCTAGTTATGGCTTTGTGGGTTGTGTCGATTGACGGCCCTTTAGCCGTTTTTTGAACCAATCCCAGGGGGTCAACCGCAGCCGTTACGCCGGTGAGGTTACCCAGGCGCAGAAACTTCTCCGCCAAGTCTGTTCCTGCTCGGGATGGAGCCTCTGAATGACGATCGAACACCTGTTCTGCGACATCACTGATGTGTTTTCTGGCGGCGTTGAGAAGTTCTTGATCCAGCGAGTTCACCGCCGTTGGGGTACCACGGAAGATGAAAGAGCCCTGTAGCAAGCTGCGACGAATTTGCCGCTCAAGGTCGCTCATCAACCGAGCTGCGCGATCCGATTGGCCGGCGCAATAGTCTTTTACTTCCTGGTCGGGCTCATTCCGGTAGCGGGTTACCACTTCTTTGCAGCGGTAGATTTCCGTGGTCAGTTCATCCATTTCTGGCGTTGTACGCCCTAGAAGAAAGATGGAATATTGCTCTGACTTCTGCCGGCTATCGTTTACCAGGCGGGCCTTGGCTGCGTCGTAATCAGTGGGATTAACCAACTCGACAATGGTTTGAATTGGGTTTCTTTCCCCTGCCAACGAGGATGGGACAGAACCGGAGGCTGCCTGAACCTTGAGTCCAGTGGCGACACCTAAAGAACCGTTGAGCTGAGTTTGGGGCAATGGCGAATACACTTCTTTCAGCGCGTCGCTGATGATTCTGCGCAACTCCACCGCGCGGGTGGCAATGTTGGCTCGCTCTTGTTCGATCTCGTTCAGCTTCTCGCTGTAGAAACACAAGCTGCCATCTTGTTCCCCAAAAGGAACAATTGGATCACTAATAAGCTGCTCGACAGCTGCCGTCACCTGTTCTGTTGCTGCGGCTTGGGTAATACCTGCATGCATCAGACTGGTGACGTTCTGACGTGTTACCGGCAAGTTGTTCAGAATCTGAAGCACGCAAACGGTTTTTGCGATGTTTTGATGCAGCTCAGAGTCCGGGAAGCGGATTTTTACCTTTCCAACGGATTGATGAAGCGACTGGAACGCACGGCGGATGTCTTTTTCAAGCGCATCGTAGAGCGTTACTGTGTTGGCCAGCCAGCCCACAGGCTGATCCGCCACCGGTGTTCTCCCATCGGGCCCTTCGACGAGGATGTCCTGGACCACCTTGATGGCGGATCGCAGACCAATGCCACCCGTAGATTTCGCCAAGGCGCCGAGCAGGTGGAGGAGAATGTCGAAGTGCGCGGGTAAGAACGGATATAGGTCGATGAAAGTCTGGCGATCGAAATCGGCACCGTATACTCGTGCGTCTACGAGCTTGGTGTTGTGGCGTAGCGCCTGACCATGCTGGTCGAACAGGCTGCCCAATTCTTCTTCGCCAGTGGGAGACTTGCCAAGCAACCGCCGGTAACAGATCTCTTTGATATCGCTCGCTTCCAGATCAATTTGAATTGGGAAGCGGTCGTTGAGTTTGAACAGTTCGGCGGAGTTCAGTGCCGCCTTGGTGTCGTCTTCTGTCAGAGTCTGCTGAGCGGTACCGATAATCCAGACCTTGCCGTCGCCAATATGTTTCAGGTTTTTCGCAAGACCGTCCAGGTTGAGAATCAGGTTATGGCGAGATGCAACGTACTGCCCTACCTCATCGATGATGAAAATGATGTAGTCTTTGCCGGTTGCTTCGCGGGCAATATCGAGCATTTCTTTGACACGATCATCCTCAAAGCGAATAACCTCACTGGTTTCTGTTGAGAACGAGGTAGGGGTGGTGAAAAGCGTCGGATACATTTTGTGAGCAAGCTCTGGAATGATGCTGTCCACAACAAGCTCGTCGTTCCGATAGTCCGCCCACTCCTCTCCTTCCGTGTGCTCACGGAATAACTGCAAAAACTCGTCGTGGCGCCCTTCTTTTTTGAGGCGACGCTCAAATGCTGCCACCTTCAAGTTTCGAGAGTAGCCCGCCCACTGCAGCACTTTGTAGTAAAGCACCGTGGACACCTCTTCCATGGTGGCACCGGCGACCTGCTCACTGGCTAAGTCCAACATGAGTACCGCTGCGGGGAAACGCTTGGCAACGGAACTTAACAGCGCTTTGGTGGTGCTTTTGTGTAAGCGATCCTGTAGATGCTGTATGAAAGGCACGCCGTCGATTTTGATGTTTTCATCGAAAGCCAAGCCCAGGTACTTAGTAAAAGAGCTTTTACCGGAGCCATAGAAACCAGACACCCAAACCCCGACCTCGTTTTCTCCGCCAGCATCCATGGCGTGCTGCATTCTGCTCAGCAGCTTTTCGAATTGGTCTTCGATGCTTTCAGTAACAACGTACTCTGAAATCTCCGCCTTTAGCCGGGCCTCTTGGGACGCACCGTAGGTGATGACCTTCTCAATGGAGCGGTAGATGTCTTTGTTACTATCAAAAAGCGATTTGATTTCCATTCTCTTATCCTTTGACTACGTTTTTACCCACCAACGTGTTCGGAGCGGTAGTTGCCATCTTCTGGGTAAAAACCAAGAAACTTCAGTCGGGTTTTGCCAGTGCGTACACCGGGATAGAAAAATACTGTGGGCACGGAGAACTTGCCCTGGAGCTGCCCTTCGATGGAGCCAATCCTTATATAGGGGTGCAGCGCCTCCAGATCGGTTACTAGCAGGATGGCGTTGGGTTCTTGCTCCAGCTCGGTTAAGAGGTCTTCCAACTTGGACTGCAGAGTTCCTTTTTCGAGCCGATTTGCTAAGGCAGCGTTGGTCTTTTGCCATTGCTGAGGAGCTTGGGCGTCTTGCTTGTGCCAAGCGTTTTTAATAATGCTTGGGGTCGACTCGAAAATTTCCCGAATGGCATCAGCGATCGAGAATTTGTGGACGATCCAACCATCATTGGTCAGGCGGGCTTCCCAGGCTTTCATCTGGCGTTTGACGGCCAAAATATCGCTGGGTGAAAAAACCAGGTAATAAATTGGCTCAAAGCTGGCTTGGCCAAATTCCCTGCCTCGCTTTATTCGCTCAATGACTTCGTTAAAATCAGCGTTCAGCGATGATGACATCGACCACCTCTTCCATTGTTTTGTACTGCCAACTAATTCGCACCACATCCGCTGCGGACTGAACGATCAGCCAATTATTCTTCGCAAGCCGTTTCAGCTCGTCTCTCACATCCATGGGCTCAAGACCAAACAGCTCCCATGACGGGTGGTTGATAACCGCGTTATCACCCAGCCCGTTTAAATGATGCATGTATGCCAGGTAAAGAACCGTCGACTGCTCGATTCGAATCGGCTGAATATCTCTAGCTGAGGTTCGCCTGGATGATAAGAGACCGTAGTCAGCGCAACATCCGATCAGGTAGGAGGACATCCTTTTGATTGTGGACTCAGCCCAATACTTCTGAGTTTTACCATCCCTGACGGCTTGCTCTACGAAGTCCTTAGCGTCATCCAAGGAAATGGTGCTTCGACCACCGGCGTAGTGAGGCCAAAACACTTCTCGGACGAAATCCCTGAATATCAAATTAGCTTCAGCGGTGTAGACCATCAGAAGTTGATTTAGGGTGGAGGTACTAACCTCGGTCGACAACCGCTTTAGGTGGGGGGCTCCGCCTTGTTTGAGATATCTGGGCGCGAAACACTCGGAGACGATATTTCTCAATCTTCGAGCCGAAACCATCGGAAACAGGCCAGAGTTCAATGCGCTCTCGTAGAGTTCAGAGCTGGTTTGTCCTGGCTCGTAAATGGAGAGCAGCAGTTTTGTTTCCTCAACCAAGCCTAACCCAGCTTGCAGTTGGGTTGTGTATTGCACAGCTTCAGTCACGCAGCCTCTCTCATGAACGGGTAACATTTTGCACCAGATTGAAAGGCTGCCAGGTAGTAGCCCGCAGCTTCCTGCAACATCTCACCTAAATTCGAATCGGCGTATTGGCCAACAGCAACAGGCCCATCTGCCTGACTACCGTTTCCACCCGCTAGTCTTTGCAGCACACTCAGTGCTGACTCTTGGCTATCGAGCATCTTCGGGTAATGATCCTCATCCTGCGCCTGAACATAATCGGCAGCGGCGTGTTCGACGGCTTCGGGTAACCGAAACAGATGGTAGTTCTTACCGATACCAATAAATTCGTCGTGCACGAGGAGTGCCGCTTCAGTTACCCCTCTGTACTGCGCTAACGCAACTGTCCTGGGGTAGATCGGCGAGAGGTATGTTTTCGCTTGGGGTGCCAGAAAGCTGGACGACCACCAGTCGTTTTGGGACTTTTCGCCCAGGTAGCCAACGGCCATGCGGAGGTCGGCTACGGTTTGAATGCTTTCTCTATCCATATGACATCTCTAATCATTTGCACCTACTACAGGGCGCCAGGCAAGACTGAGTATCCTAGTAGTTCTCAGCTGATGTCGCTAGCAGCCTGCCCGTTGTTTACAGTGAATTCGCTACGACCATCTGAAATTCTTACAGTTTACTGAGCGGCCCAAGATCCCTTGGGTTGTCAAAGCCCACCACGCCACTGATGTAATCTTCCACAAAACCTGAAATTACCTTTATCCGGTGCGGATCCTCTGTGACGAAGCCCAAGGGAAGAGTCACTGGAAGGCTTTCTCTCTTGGCGACGTGATAGGTAACTACGGCGAAACGATCAGAAAACAACAGGACTTCAACGTTACCGTCGAGGAATCCCTCTAAAAGACCAAAAACACTAGATTTATGCTTCGAGAATTGTTGCTTCCAGCGATGAATTGAATGACGATCCTTTGAGTCCTGGATTGGCACAAAGAGCTTCGGTGTGTAAGACCGGGTGGACTTTCTGCCCTTGGTCACGGCTTGATCAACTAATGCGTCCAGACATGCTGAAGTCTTCATGCTTTGACCCCAGAACCCATCTGCAGGGGCAAGCCAAACCAGGTCTGGTGGCGAATCATCACGACTGTTTGAGGAGTCACTATGTTTCTTCAAGTACCGATCGATAAGTTCCCAATTTTCCTGAGAATAAATCGGCCCTAAAAAAGGTATCCACGCCGAGTCGTTGAGCGCGCCCGCATCCCGATCCTGTATGACTTTCGTGACATCGATTGAGTTGTCATTAAAGAGAGTAAGAGTTTCTCGGTCCTCCAGTATTTCCATCGCCCTTGCAATATCCGCCACGTTTGTTGGTTTTTGCGCGGAAGCAATAGCGTCAGTAACGAGATCTTGCACTGATGAAGAATCATCAAGCACCTCGAAGTCTGCCCTTTCAACCGGCATACCCTCTGAGTCAATAGCGAACCTGCTAATCAATCTCAGTGGTTCCTGCCCCAATTTTCGAACAGACTCCATCGTGTAAATACTCGGTCTGCCCGGATCCTCGCTGACCGACTTGTGCTCCCAAAACCCCTTTTCTTGGATCGTGTAGAAATGCTCCTGAAACTTTTTCCTCACCAAACGCTCGCTGTTAGCGACCGTATCATTAGGAATTTCTAATCTCAGACCAGGAGCCCAATCTCCGTGATTACGCTTTGTTCCCACGCAGTTAAAACTAGCCAACTCGAAGGAGAAAGCACCACCACTTTCCACCAAAGCTGAAACCCGCGGTGTTCCTCCCAGTTCACCAAAGTAATCACGCGACTTTGAAGTCAGGTCAATTTGGCCATTCTCTAAGAATTGAAGATCACCCTTATCCACAAGGTCACTGATTGCCTCAGCCGCCTCTCTTTCGCTCAACCCAAAATAGTTTGCGATATCGGGTGGCATCACCGGAGAAACATGAACGAGCCTCAGCACAAATTCACGCACAAACGGCAGGCGCTTTTTGGTCACGTACGAGAAGCGGATGTTGAATCGGTGGACAGGCAGTAGAAAATCCACCTCATGGTAGACTATTTTCACTTCCTCGCTCATCGTACCTTGCCTCCCTGCTGACCCTTAATGTTTTTTGCGTTGATGAACCGGTAACCAACCCCTTCTCCTCTCTCCTCCATGAAGCTCGCAACTCGCCCCAAAGGAAGGTCCTTGTTTTTTGACTGCCACATTTGCGATGACCCAACAATTAACAAGCGGTCCATTGCTCGAGACAAAGCTACGTTTATTCGATTAGGCGCTCTGAGAAAGCCCGGGCTTTGGTGTTTGTCCGACCTGGTCAGCGACAAAATGATGATCCTGTTTTCCTTGCCTTGATAGCTATCCACAGTATCGATCTTAACGAGCGCCTTAAAATCTTCATCCCATTGCACTTCCTTGAACTTCTGGCGGAGGATGCGTTTCTGTTCTCCATACATGCAAATCACGCCGATAGCCGGCTCCCCGTCCTTAACGGAGGACTTCAAGTCCAAAAGCAAATCCAAATTCCCCGCTACTTCCTTGAGCAATTTGACGATCAGGTCCGCCTCACATCTGTTGTAAATGCTCACACCTTTATCACTTTGGTGGTGCGACTTATTCCCCAAGCTGGATGTATCAAGCCAGGTTACTGGCGCTTGAAGCGCCTCAGGTAACCGATCATAAATATCTGGTATCGCGCGATTTCCATTACCAAGTTTTCCGTCGTAGAAGACTTCGGATACCAGGTCTCCAATCTGGGGCCCCATGCGATATTGAGTAAGCAAAGTCGCGCCTACTTGACCACCAAATCCGGACTCAAAGGCGCGAGCAAAATCACTTTGGAGCATTACATCCAAATCATTCGCAGACGTTGAAATACCGAGTCGACGAGCAAGTGCTTGTTTGTGCGGAATCGTGTAGAGAGGTGGCAACTGCTTGTGATCTCCAACAAGCAAGATCCGCTTACCGGCCTGCATAGCGATTGCCAGCTCACTAGATATCGAACGGGCAGCCTCGTCTATGATTACCCAATCGTATTGATTATCCCTGATGCCAATATGGTGCTGTCCGATTCCGACACATGTCCCAGCCACCAACTGACGAGATCTCGCGAGAAATTCGTCATAATTGACGCCCTCCGTTTCTAGGACATCCAGCATATCGCGAGAGATTTTCGTCAGTGCCTTAGCCCGCAGGGCCTCATCTGGTCTGACGGCGAACTCGTGATTAAGCTTCTCAATAACGCGCTGCTTTGCAACTCCTAGCTCATCCTCCGGAGCCAAATCAATTTCGAAATCCTCTCGTATAGATAGGCGAATAGTCTGCTGCAGCTCGAAAAGGGACTTTTTCAGCTCCTTGATATCATCCGCGTCAAGCTTTTGGTTACTGAGCGAGTCAGTTATTGATTCGGCATGATCAATTTGTCGGAAGAGCTTCAGTTCAACATTGACGAGCGCCGACAAATAGCCAGAATCCAGACCAAGTGCTCTACCTAAAGAACTGGCACGATACTTTGCTTCTGCACGGAAAAGTTCCTTTTTTTCCGTAATAATGGAGTTCGAATAGGCATCCTTTAGGCCGGTAGAAACCGCACCTTCTCTGTTGCTGAAACGAACCACATCTAAAGAGGTACCCAACCGCGCGCAGTGGTTTCGAATTCGCTCTGCTGCAGTGTTGACTGCCTCATGTGATTGACTGACTAACAGGACCCGTTGAGCCTGCTGCTTTTCAATCAGGTAATGGACGAAAGCAGCTATGAACTCGGTTTTCCCGGTTCCCGGCGGGCCTTGAAGGAGAGAGAGAGGGCCATGCTGTATGAGCTTCCGAAATGCCTGTCTTTGCTGCTCGTTGAGGCTTATGGTGTTTCCGTGATCATCTTCCCGGTCATATCGAGCAAAGTCATCATCAGTGACATCGATGTCGTAAACTTGCGCCGGCAGAGAGCAAGATGGATCGAAATAAGTGACCAGATTGTTGATTACACCCTCTCTATCCAGTAAGCACTGCAAAGCCGCTTTTCTTTTTTCATAGGATGCACGTGTTTGTTTTGTCCTGAAAAAGAGAATATCCCCTTCGGATAGGCTGTGAGCTTTGAAGCGCAATTTTGTCAGGCGAACTTCATTCAGTTCCGATTGCTTCAGGACGACTTCACCGACGGAGAACTCTTTCTCGTCCTTTAGAATCAGCGCTTCGATTACATCAGTCTTTCCAAACTGCCCGAGCGCGTCGACATCTGCCTGATAAGGAAGGATGAGCTGGTCTTTGACGTCTTTGACTGGCCTTGGCCCATCAGACACCTCAATGTAAGGATACGATTCCGTCTCAGTCTCGAGGATGGCCTTCCAGAGATTTTGGGTTGAAATTCGAAGCTCTGACTCAATGCTGACGCCGGTTTCGTCCTCGTTTTCTGAAGCGAATGTGTTTGCTTCTGAAGCGGGATCTGCCGTCACAGTTTCCTGCGAGCTCTCTTTAGAGAGTGCATAGTCAATCGCTCGAGAGAATGCTTCATTTTCCTTAAGTTTCTTTGATAGTTCCGATAGGTCAAAGCCTCCGCTGGGCACAACCTGGATCGGAAAATCTAACTCTAATTGACTTTGGTCGGCGTCATGCCGTCGAACAGATGATCTGGCATGAGGCTCAAACCCTACGACAAAAGCGCGATCTTTCACCTTGAAAATTAAGTCAACGCTTCCCCCAATTCCCAACATCCTAACTCGTGCATCTGAGGGGTCCTTCCGACTGGGCTCAATCTGTACATAGAGATGGCCATTGTCTGGGTAAATGGTAAGTGGCTCAAAGGTGCCTCGAAGCGCCAATCTTACCGGCTGAACAATGCCATAGTCGGGAGCTTCGATAGCAGCTTTAAAACGAGCGAGATCCTTAAAGCCAAAGGACGTGTCCTCCAGTTCCTCCTTCACGGCATTCGTAATATGGGCATATTCCTCGGACGATTCACCCCAGGTAATTCCAAAGAGATCACAGGTCATTCTCATGACCGCAAAATTATCTCGCTCATATGCTGTGCAGGAGTCAATGTTCTCCGGACTGTATTGATGGTTTAAAGCTTCCTCAGACTCAGGGGAGTAATCCGGAATATCGACAAACGATAACCGATATTCATCGCCTTCTTTGCCGACGATAATGTTGCCGGGGTGAAGATCCCCGTGAGCCATATGTATGCCATGCAGATGTTCAACCGCATCAATGAGTTTCTCGACAAGCGCAGGCTTCTCCGACTCCTCAGGGTCTATATCATTCCAATGGCAGCCCTCCGCACTATCCATGACCACGTACAAGCTTGAGGATTTGGTTGCGATGCCGAATTCCCGAATGCACGGTATGTAGTGAGGGGTCGCGGCCTGCAACCTTTCAACACGCCTTAAAAAATGAAGCAACTTGTTGCCTGTCGCTGGCTCATCAATTACTGCAACGTTGAGCCATGCTTTTACCACCTGACCGTTCGATGGGTAGACCTCTTTTTCTTCTGTCTCTATCCAAAACTCTCCATCTTCACGAAATTGGCGCGAGTGGTTAATTGCTCTGCGGTAGGGATCCAGCTCGGCCTGATTGAACGTCACTGTCCGATCAGCTTCAGGCTCTGCCGCTTTCAACGCATCGAAGAGTTCGGTCGCATTCGAAAAACGGCATCCTTTGTAGGCATCGAGCAGCACTGGAGCATAAAAGCTTGTGCTCTCGGCCATTTCCACCTCTACCCGTTCCATACTGGCGGGTGAAATGCGTTTAGCATTGAGAATGTGCCAGCTCAGCAATCCCAGCGCACGGACGTCAGCATCGAAAGGGGTTCGAACACCGTCGGCATTCGCACTAGCGAGGATTTCATTAACCGCCAGAGATTGACGATAGTCTCCAACCGTTCCAACTGGCTGGTGGTAAGCAGAAATAAAATTCGACAGGGCAACTTCCTTACTCGGAGAAACCCAGATGCTGTGATCCCCTAGATCACGATGTGCAACTTTAATTTCATGGAGGTCTGCAAACTTGGCGACAAGCAGCTTCATCAGGTTGGCTCTATCGATCTCCGAGAAAGAGTGCCCATGCTTGCCGATGAATTCATTGAATCTGAGGTGGTTTGGGGGTAGCTCATAGATTTCCGAGTACTCGGTCGTTACCTCGTCTTTTTGCACACTAGTGAGTGAGCGCAGGCAATGTTTATAGAGGTCGTGATCTTGGTGCTTGATAAACTGCAGCACCTCGCGTTCGCGAGAAACGATGGAAAAACGACCGTCTGACGTCTTTGCCTTAGGGCCCTTTAGGTTTTCGAAATTCCACAGCCTTAACAGAGCCTCCTCACCTTTCGAGATTTCAGATATAGCCTGGAATTCTTGATAGACGTTTTGGGGATGCTGGAAAATCAGGTCAGTCGCTTTGTAGCCGCCGACACGTATAGGTTTGGGTGTTGTTTTATTGCCCAGAAACAGGTCATCGAAAACGTCAAAATCTTGGTTTAATACCTTTGCTTGAGGATGAGGCCTAAACCGATGATTGAACTTACCTTCATCGGCAAATCCCAAAAACTCTGAAAGACTTAACGTATGAGTCCTTTCCTGCTCGGTGATTCCGGCAAATCCAGCATTGCCCGTCATAACAATCAAGTGATGGATGAAAGGAGTACGCCCAGTGTTACTGAACCTATGCCGGACTCGATCAAGCTTATTCTTTAGTAAATGCACTTTCTTTTGAGTAACGCTGACGGGGGAACGCCCCATGTCGGTATCATTCTTATACCAACGATCTCCCTTCGATTTTATCTCGCCTTGATTCCAGTCTTTGAGCTCGATTATCAAGACGTTGCAGTGAGTAACGATAACCAAGTCAAATTCACCCTCGTTACCCTTCGCATCAACGAACCGAAAGCCAGCGTATCCCTTCCAGGGAAACATGCCTTTGAGCCCTAGGTCTCGAATTTGATCTTGCAGAGATCCGCCAGTTTGCGGCTTCGATCTGCCTGAAATCTGGCCTGGACTAAAGGCCTCCTGAATTGCTTCGATCGCTTTGATCTCCTGCGACTGCAAGCCGCCTTCCCATAGCTTCACTTCCATAAAAGCCCATACCCTCGAACTGTATGTTTTAAACGGCCCAATCTGTCCAAGCTAATCAATCAAGGCCAGGCAAACGCATCAAAAGCGATTCTTCGGTGACATGCGGGATTCACCAAATTTTGCTCAATGTTATCCGGTTAAAAATGTCTATGTTATTGATTTTTTGACCAGTCGGTGAGTTCTTCAGCCCTAAGGTTTCAACGGTAGGCACCTACTCTATCGGAGGCTTGCGACTCGGTAAATGTATTGAGATCGATATTAGGGGGAAATATAGGTCCCCGCAGAAGCGCCCCGATGACCTGTCAAGTTATCGCGATGTGGATGTTGTTGGATATTTCAGTGACCATGTAAAGGGGCAGCTATCTCCCATTTCGAACTCCCCGTTGCCCTCCTAATGTTGGCGAGCACCACCTTAATATCGATTCATTTGGAGCCAGACGAACACTTCACGTATGTTCCCAATCGGTGCCATCTCGTGAATCGTATGGTGACGGAGAAGCACTGCCTTGTTTCACTCCTGCGACTGCATGCTCTGTCCCTTCGATGCCTGAATATCCACAGGCGGCACACCCAAGTCCTGCCACTTCTCCGGATGGCAGGTAAACAGCAGTATCTGATGCCGGCTCGCCGCATCGAACAGGATGCGTTTCATTTCTTCCAGGCGGTCGCTGTCACTGTGCACCAGGGTATCGTCCAGTATGACCAGCGTTGGCCTTCCGGCTTCCCGCAGCAGATCGGCGTAGGCCAGGCGGCTGATGAGGCCCATCTGTTCCCGGGCGCCAAAGCTCAGTTCAGTGATTTGCCCCAGTTCGGTCCCCCTGGCGAAAGTGCCCGGCCGTAGCTGTTCGTCCACTTCCAGCGAAGCTTCCGGAAACAGCACTGAAAGATAGTGGTTCAGGTGTTTCTGCAGGGGCGCCTGGAGTCGACGCGTCAGGGCCTGGCGCTTTTCGGTGAGCAGGTTCAGCAGCAGATCCAGCGCTTGGGCGCGGCGGTGCAACTCCTGATAGCGGCGGTTGCACTGGTCGTATTCCGCCTCTTTCTCGTTGAGCTGTTCTTCCAGCCCTTCCGCGCCCCAGGCTTCCAGCCTGACTTTGATATCGCGGAGTTCGCGGCCCCGGTTCTCCTGGGTCTGGCGCAGCTGATTGACCGCATTCTGGTAGCGTTCGATATCCTGCCGGAGAAAGTCCGGGCGGGCCTCGCGGATTTCCCGTTCGCGGCGTTCGAGGCTGGCTTCCAGTTCGGCCTGCTGTTTTTCGATGTTCGCCAGGTCGGTGGTTATCTGGAGAAGTTGCTGCTGCCGTTCCGGGCTCTTCTCTTCATCCGCAAGCCGCTGCCATTCGGTTTTGGCGTTGTCCCGGGCCTGTTTCAGGGCAGACAGACTGGACTGATGGGCGCGCTCATCGGATTCGGCTTTGTCCAGTGCGTTGCCAGCCCGGGTGAACGCCGCCTCCGCTTCTTCCAGGGCCGGCACATCCTCTTTCGGATCCGGTTTGGGAGTGGCTTCCAGTTGTGTTCTGGCTTTCTCCAGCTCGCCGTCCACCTCTTTCTGGTCGGAAACAAGTTGCTCAAGGCCGGCCGGCGCCAGAGATTTGAACAGCTCGTCGGCATGCTTCACGGCTCGTCCAGCACTTTCAAAGACGGAAAGACGATCCTCCGCCTGTTCCACGGATTCCACACCAAGAGTCTTCAGCTGTTCGTCCAGATCTTCCTCAAGGGCTTTAAGCTTCCTTCGTGTGCTGGCCAGCTCTTCCCCGCCCGGCGTTATACCCAGCGTGCCAACGCCCGGAATAACCAGGGTTGATTCTTCCAGAAGCTGTCGCTCACCTTGTCCGGTAAGCGATTCTTCGTTTAGCGTCAGTGATGCGCCAGCATCCAGCTGCCAGCTCAATCGGGTGGCGATGGTCCGTGAGCGAATGGTCTCTTCGTTCAGCTGGTTCCCCGTTGCTCGCAGTTTCTTGACCAACTCTGAATCGATACGATTTTCCCTGGCCTGCTGCCTGGCTTGCTCCAACTGCTGGTGGTATTCCTTTGCCTTGGCAAGGTTCTGAGTCAGCACCTGTTTTTGCTGTTCAAGCCGGCGGACATCCTGCTCAAGCCGCTCCCGGGTTTGCAGCAAACCCGCCAGTTTGCGTTGCTTTTCTGCTTGCTCATAGGCGGTTCTGGCTTCGGTTAAACGGCCTGTGACCGCGGGTGTTTGTGCCTCTGCCACGGAAAGGTCGCGCTCGGCACGATCCAGTTCTGCCTTCCGGACTTCAAGCTGGCGACTGAGCCCTTCCAGGTGTTCCTTGTTCTGCTGCAACAGGCTATGGTTTTGCTGTAGCTGGCTGAGCGTGGCTTTCTCCTGGTTCTGTTGCTGCTCCAGGCGCTCAACCTGCTGGTATCGCACCCGGGCTTCCTCCAGCTGGCGCTGGGCATCTTCCCAGGGGCGCTCGGCCTCGGCCTGATCATAGTCCTGCGCCAGTTTGCCAAGCCGGTCGACCTGCTCCTGGTATTTATGCACCCGCTCCTTCAGCTCTTCAATTTCAAGTTCATATTGGGCACGGTCTTTTTCAAGTTTCAGGTAATCGCCCCGGGGCTTGCCGGTGCCGGTCAGCAGGGTGTCCCGCTGGCTGCGAACCGTCTCGATCAGGTCGTCGCCTCCGGAGCTGGCCACCTCTCCGACCATGGAATTCAGGGCAGACTTCAGGTGATCACCGGCATGCTCTATGGCCTGCTCGATGTCCTGCCCGGTGCCCTGTTCCACCCACAGCAGTCCCGGTATGCCCCAGTGTTCAGCTTTGCTGGCGCCACGTTTTGGGTACTGGTAGCCCAGCAATTCGGCCAGTTTTTCTTCGGCGTCGTCTTCACTGTAGGTCTCGGTGCCCACAGCCAGGTCGCAGCGTTTGCGCTGGAGAAAGCTTTTGGTGAGGCGCCAGGTTCGGTCGTCTTGTTCAAACTCCAGCTCAATGGTGGGCGCCGCGGCAGAGTCGCCCCACGGGCGCAGGTCGTCTACGGCCGTTGAACGGTAGCGCTCGAAAAACGCCGCTCGGATGGCGCGTACCAGGGTGCTTTTGCCGGACTCGTTGGGGCCGTGAATCAGGTTGAGGCCGGGTTGCAGGTTGTCCAGAACGAAGGGTTTGCGGAACTGGCGCAGCTGTTCAATGCGCATACGCTGCAGCTTCATTGCCCTACCTCCTGTTCCCGCTCTCTGAGCATCCCGGCCAGAATCGCCAGGGCATCCCGGGCGACATCATCCTGCGCGCCCTCTTGCCGCTCCCGCAGGCTTTCAACCACCTCGCCCACGTAGCCATCGGCTTTCAGGGCCGCGATGTCCTCATCGGTAGGCGTAAGCTGAAGCCCGCTCCGTTCGCAGCCAAGGCTGCGGAATCGCGCTTCGGCAACTGACAAAGCTTTCAACAGGGTTTCTTCGCCGGCCAGGGTCACCGAGCCTTCAAGGCGAAGATCAACAACAGCGGATTCGGGCAAGGCGTTCAAACGCTCCAGCAGCTGCTCAAGATCAGACTGGACCGCCAGGGTTTCCCGCCATTGATGCCACTGATACCGCCCCGTTGGGACTGAGGTTACTTTCGGGGTTGCCCCGAACTCGGACACTTCAACGATCAGGGCATTCCCCGCTTCGTTGTTCCGGAACCGTTCCGGCTCGGGGGTTCCGCTGTACCAGGTGCGTTCATCGATCTGTTTGGTACCGTGCCAGTCACCCAGAGCGAGGTAATCGAGACTGCTGGCTTTCGCCCGGTCTGGTGCAATCGGATTGGTTGAATCAATCTCGTCCGGCAGCAGGCCCTGGACGCTGCCGTGGGCCAGGCCCACTCTGAGAAAACCTTCCGGTGATTGATAGCCGCTGAATGGCTCGGTCAGATCGCCGTAGGTATGGCGTTGAGTCAGGGGCGCGCAGAGGATGCTGAGGCGCTGGTCTTCCAGATCAATCACGCCGGGCTGAAGCGCGAGATTTACATTCTCCGGCACTGCACCAAGGCGTTGTGCTCGGGTCCACACGCTTTCTGCCAGGGCGGCGTCGTGGTTGCCTGGCAGCATGACCCAGGGGCCGGTAAACCCCTTTGTGGCGTTGAATACCCTGCGAATGGTTCGGTCAGAGATCGTTTGGGCATCGAAGACGTCACCGGCCACCAATACCGCATCGCACTGGTGCTCATTGGCCAGTTGGGCAAGCGTTTCAATGGCTTCGAACCGGGCCTCGACCAGGGCCGCACCGTCTTCGGTCTCGAAACGGGTAAAGGCCCGGCCCATCTGCCAGTCTGCGGTGTGCAAAAACGTCGGCATGTCAGGTTCCTGAGAGATCGGGAAATTTTCGCGTCATTCTAGACTACCCACGATTACTTTACAGATATGATGCGACAGACCAGGTCGTGAAGATCACAGGAAAATGGCTCAGGTTCGAACCAAGCGTCGACGGACGCAAGCAAATGAAGGTGTGCTTGGGTGCTGTGAGTAACTAGGAAAAAATTGGAGGCGCGGGTCGGAATCGAACCGGCGTACACGGAGTTGCAGTCCGCTGCATAACCACTCTGCCACCGCGCCGGGAAAAGTTCGAAGGGGATTCGATACTTTTATGCTCTCAGGTGGGCATTGAGAGACTGTGTTAATTGGAGCGGGAAACGAGATTCGAACTCGCGACCCCAACCTTGGCAAGGTTGTGCTCTACCAACTGAGCTATTCCCGCTTGATCAACGAGGGCGTATTCTACGGATTAGGCCGTTTGCGTCAACCACTTTTTTCAACTTTCTGTTTTAGTTCAGATTCTGATCGATTGCACTCGAACGCAGCAACCCCCAACACGCGAATTTGAGCTAGTATCAAGGAACACCCATCGCCAATCCTCAACAAAGGAGACGGGATTTCCAGATGCCCTCCCCTGGCAAGCTTGTATTCCAGAACGGCCAATTGACCGTCTCGGGCGACTGGACGCTTCCGAACTACGGTAGCTTGAAGCGGGATGTCCAAAAAGCCGGCGCAATGGAGTTACCTAACGGGCATTCGGTCAATCTGGCAACCATCAATGCGCTGGATACCGCCGGCGCATCTCTGTTGGTGGACCTTCTGGGTGCCCGTCAACTCCATGAGCTTACCGAGCTAACCCCCGGGCTTTCCAGCGAACGTCAGGAACTGCTGCGCCTGGTTGCCAACGCGATGGCCAGCCCTGAAGGCGAAAAGGCCCTCCGATCCAACCCGATCACCGAGTTCCTGGCGGGTGTTGGCGAAAAAATCGAAGACTTCTGGCATCAACAACGGCTGTTGATTGGTTTTACCGGCCAGATACTGGCGACATTGGCGAGCATCCTTGCAACACCCTGGCGATGGCGTATCACATCGCTGGTGGCCCACGTCCATCAGACCGGGCTCAATGCCCTTCCCATCGTGGCGCTGCTGACGTTTCTGGTGGGTGCGGTCGTTGCGTTTCTGGGCGCCACCATTCTCGATGATTTCGGCGCCACCATTTACACCGTGAACCTTGTGGCCTTCTCGTTCCTGCGGGAATTCGGTGTTCTGCTGGCCGCTATCCTTCTGGCCGGCCGCACAGCCAGCGCCTTTACCGCGCAACTGGGCTCCATGAAAGCCAATGAGGAGATTGACGCCCTACGCACCTTCGGCCTGAGCCCCGTGGAACTGTTGGTTATCCCCCGGGTGCTGGCGATGGTGATTTCGCTTCCCATATTGACCTTCGTCGGCATGATCAGCGGCATTGTTGGTGGTTCGCTGGTGTGCGTCGTGGCGCTGGATATCTCGGTTCCGCAAATCCTGAATATCCTCGAAACCAAGGTAAGGGTCGTCCACCTCCTGGTTGGGCTGGGGAAAGCCCCTATCTTTGCGTTTGTGATTGCCGTTATCGGCTGCCTTGAGGGCTTCAAGGCCAGTGGAAGTGCCCAGTCCGTCGGTGAGCACACCACCTCCGCCGTGGTACAGTCGATCTTTATGGTGATTCTGCTGGATTCCATAGCAGCGATATTCTTCATGGAGATGGGCTGGTGAGAAAAGAGGCCGCGCACCAGGATGTGGTTATCAGCGTGAAGGGCCTTTGTAACCGCTTCGGTGGTCATGAGGTACATACGGATCTCAATCTTGACCTTTATCACCGGGAAATACTGGGGGTGGTTGGCGGCTCGGGAACCGGCAAGTCGGTGCTGCTGAGGAGTATTGTCGGGCTGCATACGCCGGATTCCGGGACCATAGAGGTCTTTGGTGAGCAGTTGCAGGCTCTTTCTCAACAACAACGCTCCCGTGTAGAACGGCGCTTTGGCGTGCTGTTTCAGAGCGGTGCCCTGTTCAGCTCCCTGACTCTCCAGGAAAACGTTGCCCTGCCGCTGATTGAGCATGCCAAACTGTCCCGTACTGACGCGGAACACTTGGCCCGGGTGAAGCTCGCACTGGTCGGCCTGCCAGCCAACGCGGCCGGAAAGTACCCCGCCCAGCTGTCAGGTGGCATGGTCAAAAGAGCCTCGCTCGCAAGGGCCCTGGCGCTGGACCCGGAGGTGTTGTTTCTGGACGAGCCCACGGCCGGGCTCGACCCGATTGGCGCCGCTGCCTTTGACCGACTGATTGTTACGCTTCGGGACGCCCTTGGCTTCAGCGTGTTTCTGGTGACCCATGATCTGGACACCCTTTACACCACCTGTGACCGGGTGGCCGTGTTAGCCTCGCGGAGCGTACTGGTGGCGGACCGGCTGGCGGTGGTTGAGGCCACCGACGACCCCTGGATTCGTGATTACTTCCATGGGCCCAGAGGCCGCGCCGTCAATCGCATCAGGCCGGCCACGGGGCAATAAACGTAAACAACCGGAAAGCAGCAAGGAAGTCGGGAGAGGCACGCTGATATGGAACCCAGAGCACATCACGTCCTGATTGGGCTGTTCACACTGGTTGCGCTTGCCAGTGCGCTCGCGTTCGCCTTGTGGCTGGGCCAGGCGGGCAACGACCGCGATTATGCCTGGTACGAAATAATTTTTGATCGGGGCGTCAGCGGGCTCTCGGAGGGCAGCCCGGTCAAATACAGCGGCATTGAGGTGGGCGACGTGGCCGAACTGAGCCTCGACCCAAATGACCCGCGCAACGTCAGGGTGCTCATTCGGGTATACGACGATGTGCCCATTAAGGAAGACACCCGGGCTGGCCTGGCGTTAACCAACATTACCGGCAGCATGAACATCGAACTGAAGGGCGGCACCCCCGGCAGCAAAAAGCTGACTGGGAGCCTTGAATCCCCACCGACCATCCAGGCCGAACCCTCGGCCTTTACCACCCTGATGGCTTCCAGTGAGGAACTGTTTGCCAAGCTTGATAAATTTCTCACCAACGCAAATGCCATGGTGTCCAAGGAAAACTCCCGCAACCTCACCCGCAGCCTCAAGAACATCGAGGCCGTGTCGTCTGGGTTGATGGATCAACGCAGCGAACTGAGCAATCTGGTGACGAGTTTCGATCAACTCAGTGTACAAACCGAGGCCACACTGAAAACCTTCCGTCAATTTGGCAGCACAGCGAACACTTTGCTCGACAAGGAAGGCCGTCAGTTGATGGCCACTGCCCAGAGCGCCATGGATTCACTGGAAACCGCTACCGCGCGGCTTGAAGCACTCACCGCCCGCAACGAGGGCTCCCTGGACCAGGGAATGCAGGGCATCGGTGAACTGGCGCCCGCCATGCGGGAACTGAGATCAACGCTGCAAAACATGGACAGTCTTATCCACCGCCTGGAGGACGACCCGGCCGGCCTTCTGCTGGGCCGCGAGCCGATACAGGAGTTTAATCCATGACACTGACTGCATCACGGGCACTGCTCTGCATGGTCGTTGCCGCCACGTTATCCGCTTGTACTCTGTTCCCGGATCGACCGGCCAATCGAATATTCCAGTTACCTGCTTCCACGGTTGAGGAATCCATCACTGACAACAAACCATTCAGCACAACCCTTCGGTTCGTAACGCCCCTGGCCGAAGGCCCCGTTGATAGCTCGCGTATTCTGGTGAAACCGGAGGGCAACGAAATAAAGGCCTATCAGGGAGCGCGCTGGAGCAAGAAGTCTCCCATCCTGGTTCGGGACCAACTGATCGATGCCTTTCGCCGGGATGGCCGCTTCGCTGGCGTTATTACCGGAACCAGTCCGGCCCGTAGTGATCTGACCATGGCCGGAGAGCTAGGCGCGTTCCAGAGCGAGTATCAGGACGGCATGCCGGTAGCGATGATCAGGCTGGACCTGCATCTCATCGACGAGCGCACCCGCAATACCCTTGCCAGCAAACGCTTTGAGTACCGCCATCCGGCGAAAGGGGAACAAGTTGAAGCAGTCGTGGAGGCATTTGGTGAGGCCAGTAGCGCACTGGCCCGCGAGGTGATTCGCTGGACGGTCGAACAGCGCCCCTAACCCGTTAACCCTGGTGTTTTTCCGGAAAAAGGTCCGGCCAGGCGGCCTTGAGATAGAGAATCATCGACCAGAACGTCAGTACCGCTGCCACGTACAACAGGGCCGTACCGGCCTGGGCCCAGACGACACCAGGAGGAAATGCCAGCAGCATGATAATGGCCACCATCTGCGCTGTTGTCTTGATCTTGCCAATGTAGGAAACCGCCACACTCGCACGGCTGCCGATTTCCGCCATCCACTCCCGCAATGCTGAAATCACGATCTCACGACCGATAATCACCGTGGCGGGAATCGTCAGAATGAAACTCGCGTGGGCTTCAATCAGTACGGTCAGTGCTACCGCCACCATAAGTTTGTCTGCAACGGGGTCCAGGAAGGCACCAAATGGTGTGCTCTGATTCAGTTTCCGGGCCAGGTAACCATCCAACCAGTCCGTCGCCGCCGCCAGCGCAAACAAGCCAGCACTGACGAGATAGCTCCATTGCGCCGGCAGGTAATAGATAATCACGAAAACCGGGATCATCAGAATCCGGGAAAGGGTGAGAATGTTCGGTAAATTCATGCTATCCCTACTCGTCATGCAGTACTGCGTAGATGGTTTCTGCCAGGTTCCTGCTGATTCCCTGAACCTTGGACATTTCGTCGATACTCGCCTTGCGTAGCTCCTGGATGCCGCCAAAATAACGTATCAGATCGCGGCGGCGTTTGGGCCCTACACCTTCGATTCCCTCAAGGGTGGATTGCCGGCGTTTCTTGTCACGCCGGGCCCGATGGCCAGTGATGGCGAAACGGTGCGACTCGTCTCGGATATGCTGGATCAGGTGCAGTGCCGGCGAGTCTGCGGGGACCCGATAGAGGTCACCGGTCATGGCATCAATCAACTGTTCCATACCCGCACGCCGGGTGACACCCTTGGCAACACCAATCAGCGGAATGTCCGTAACACCAAGTTCATCAAACACTTCCCGGGCAATGTTCAACTGGCCCTTACCACCGTCGATGAACACCAGGTCCGGGCGTTTGCCCTCACCTGCCACCATGCGTTTATATCGGCGCGTCAGAACCTGGCGCATGGCTCCATAGTCATCACCGCCGGTAACACCCTCGATATTGTAAAGCCGGTAGTCGCTTTTCAGCGGCCCATTCTCGTCGAAAACCACGCAGGATGCGACCGTGTTTTCACCATGGCTATGACTGATGTCAAAGCACTCCATACGTGACGGCGTTTCAGCGAGATCCAGCAGGTCGCGCAGGGCCAGCAGGCGGCGATAGACCGTTTCCTTGCTGGCCAGGTGGGTCAGCAATGTCTGCCTGGCATTCGTCATGGCCAGATCCAGCCAGCGCCGGCGCTCCCCGCGCACGTTCTTGCGTACCCGGGTGTCACGACCGGCGGATTCTGTCAGCGCCTGGGACAGCAGTTCCTGGCCGTCGACGTCCACCGGCACCAGGATGTCCGGTGGAATTTCCCGGCGGGTGCTACCGCCGAAATAATACTGCCCCAGAAAAGCACTTAACAACTCAGCTTCAGACTGCTCAATACTGTATCGCGGAAAATAGTCCTTGGTACCGAGCACACGCCCACCGCGCACGATGATCACCACGATGCACACCACACCAGCATCCTGGGCAATGGCCACCACGTCGGCATCACCCCCTTCGCCGTCCACGCTTTGCTGCTCCTGAACGTGCCGCAGGTGATTTATCTGGTCGCGGTAGACACCGGCTTTCTCAAATTCCAGATTCTTCGCCGCGGTTTCCATGGCCGCCATCAGATCCTGCAGGATCGCGGGGTTCTTGCCTTCGAGGAACATGGTGGCGTGGCGCATGTCTTCCCGATAATCCTCGGGGGAAATATAACCGACACAGGGTGCCGTGCAACGGTTGATCTGATACTGAAGACAAGGACGTGTGCGGTTTCGGAAATAGCTTTCACTACAGGATCTTATACGGAAAATCTTTTGTAGAATGTTAAGACTTTCCTTGACCGCTCCAGAGCTCGGAAATGGGCCATACCAGGTACCGCCACCTTTCTTCGTGCGCCCTCGGCGAAACGTCAGGGAGGGATAATCATCGTGTGAGGAAAGGTAGATATAGGGATAGGATTTATCATCCCGCAGCAGGATATTGTATGGCGGCCGCAGGGATTTGATCAGGTTCTGTTCAAGCAGGAGGGCTTCGGTTTCACTGCTGGTGATGGTGACTTCGATGGAGTCAATTCGGGAGACCAGGGCTTCGGTCTTGGGCGCCAGGCCGGATTTGCGGAAGTAGCTGGTCACCCGTTTCTTGAGGTTGCGGGCCTTACCCACATACAACACATTGCCAGCGGCGTCGTACATGCGGTAAACGCCGGGCCGCTCGGTCAACTGTTTCAGGAAGCTTTTGGTGTCGAACTCCCTGTTGTTCCCTGCCTCGGCAGAATCAGCCGGTGCGTCAGACCTTGTCGGCATCGAGCAACCCGAGCCTGACCGCCATCAGCGCCAACTCAACGTCACTGGAAATTTCCAGTTTCTCGAAAATGCGATAACGGTAACTGTTTACGGTTTTGGGGCTGAGGCAAAGCTTGTCGGAGATGTCCTGCACTTTCTGACAGTCCACCACCATCATGGCAATCTGCATTTCCCGCTCGGACAACCGGTCGAACAGGGATAGCTCGCCGTCTTCGTCCCGAGCGTCGCCACCAAGCTGCTTGAGCGCCATTTTCTGGGCAATTTCCGGGCTGATGTACCGCTGCCCGGAGTGCGCCATGCGGATGGCGCGAACCATTTCCTTGATGTCGGCGCCCTTGGTGATATAGGCCGATGCGCCGGCCTGCATCACCCTGGTGGGATAGGGGTCATCCGCACAGGCAGTTACCACGATCACCCGCACCGCATCGTCAATGCGCAGGATGCGCCGTGTCGCTTCCAGCCCCCCAATACCGGGCATACGGATGTCCATCAACACGATGTCCGGGCTGTCTTTACGCACAGAATCGATGGCATCCTCGCCTGAAGATGCTTCGCCGATGACTTCAATATCGGGGTTGTCCGCCAGCATCCGGGTAATACCGGACCTGACCAGTTCATGGTCGTCTACAACCAATACCCTGATCAAAACTCACCTCGCACGCGGCTTTTATGGGAATTTACGAATTGTACCGGTTAAGGGTTCCCGACGGTAGGTGCATCCATCAATACCGGGACCCACTGCTCAGGAAGCAACTATCAGCGCGCCAATCCCAAGCCTGCGGTGTTCTCTACCGGGTCGAACCAGACCACCAGATCCCGTCGCCGAACCGCCGATTTTACCCGCTCGCGCTCTGCCATCGGGTTCTCGGTGTCGTTCAGCCCGTGGTACCGCGTGCAGTATTCGTCAACCAGCCCATCAAGCT
>NZ_LSMM01000064.1:0-34532 GCF_001566815.1 Marinobacter sp. Hex_13 | reverse complement strand
AGGAATCTGACGACCCAGACACTCAAAAAGCGGTCACTGAAAACTGATGAAAACCGGACAATCTAAACTGATAAAAAGCGGTCAAAACTCACCGTTGTTGACATTATCGGTGAGGTAATCCAGCCGTTCATCTATGGCATTGGGTGGGCTCTAGTGTGGCTGTGTACTCTCGGTCGCGTCAGACCGAAGGAAGGCGCGTTTTACAAATACCCAATAGTCGGTTTGCTAGGAATATATACAGCATGCGTAGTGCCGCCTTTGGTATATTTGGGGCTAAAGTGGCTGGGGATCTTTGGCTGAATAGGGGCTACATGGACTCCCCCTGCGGTCAAGCAACGCCATTTGAATCCGAAGCGGTTTTAGACTGCAGTTCTACATTCGGCCTCTTTGTGGGCACTGTTGCCCGGGCCAGGATGATGATGCGTGTGAGTGATAACCTCATTCGTTAGTCGGCTTTTCCAGCCGTATTATTCATCAGGTTCAATCACTCTCGGTCTGACCGTTCCGTCATCGCTTGCCGTTGCAAGACTCGGCTGGCAGGCGTGTTCTGCCTGTCGTTGTTGCCCGTTATCAGCCTTCTACAGGCTGTGTTTTAAACTCGGTTTGGTTCATTAACAGCGCCCAGATAATCCGGGCATTTTTGGCGGCCAATGCGACCGCTGCCCGTTTGTATCCGCGTCGTTCCACCAGATCCCTGGCCCAGCCACTGAGCCGATCGTTCCTGTCGGGTAGTTTCGCGATCACCGCTCGGGTGCCGTGGATCAGCAGCATTCGCAAGTATTTGTCCCCACGTTTGGTGATGCGCCCAAGTCGAACTTTGCCACCGGTCGAGTATTGTCGGGGCACCAGGCCCAACCAGGCAGCAAAGTGTCGCCCGCTTTTGAACTGCCTGGGATCGGGCGCACTGGCTAACAGAGCGGTGGCGGTTTGTGGTCCGATACCCGGTATGGCCATCAGACGCCGCGCCTGCTCATCGCGTCGGGCCATGGCTTCGATCTCCCGGTCATAAGCCAGGATTTCTTCATCAAGCTGGAGAATGCGCTGATTGATGTCGTTCAGTAAGCGGCGCGTGAGCATCGGCAAGCCGTTTTCGGCATCCTCCAGGATTTCTGGAACCCGTCGTCTTGCGGCATAACGCCCTTGAGGGATGATCAGTCCGAACTCAGCTAGGAGTCCGCGAACCTGGTTGATCTGCGCGGTGCGTTCCTTGGTCAGCCCACGACGAATGCGATGCAGGCACAGCACGGCTTGCTGGTCTTCGGTTTTGATGGGCACGAAGCGCATATTGGGGCGGCCAACCGCTTCGCAGATGGCTTCGGCATCGTTGTCGTCGTTCTTGCTGCTCTTGCGATAGGGAGCGACGAAGCGGGGAGCAATGATTCGGACATCGTGGCCGAGTTTGGTCATTTCACGAGCCCAGTAGTGGGCACCAGAGCAGGCTTCCATTCCGGCGGCAGTTGTGCGATATAGGGCAAAAGCTTGGGCCGATTCAATCGTTTGCGAACCACGACCTTGCCGTGTTGGTCGATGCCATGAATACTGAACACAGTTTTCGCCAGATCAATGCCAATGGTTGTAACATTCATGATGACTCCTCCTGCTTCGGATTGAAGATGTCGACACCTTCAATGTGGCACATTGATGCCGAGGGAGCAGGGGGAGTCCATATCATTCGTTAGCAGTTTCACTACTCCTTCCAAATCTTGCAGAATGAGTAAAAAAGGAATAATTTGTACTCATGGATGAATTTGAATTCGACGAAGCCAAAAGCCAGGCCAATCTGGACAAACACGGTATCGATTTCGTTGCTGCCCAAGGGCTGTGGAAAGATCCGTACCTGCTGGAGATCGGCGCAAAATCAGAGGATGAGCAGAGGTTTTTGCTGATAGGCAAGATTGGTGAAAAGCACTGGTCGGCTGTCGTCACGTACAGGGATGCTCGTATTCGTCTGATTTCAGTCAGACGTTCCCGCAAGAAGGAGGTTGAGCTCTATGAAAGCTAAAGACTTCGATAAAAAGTTTGAGGAAGGTCAAGAAGATATTGTTGATGACCTGGACCTGTCGTCTGCTCGTCGCGTTAATCAGGAACAAAAGCGAATCAACGTCGACTTCCCGGCTTGGGTTGTGGAGTCGTTGGACCGTGAGGCTGCGCGCTACGGAGTTACCCGTCAATCGATCATCAAGGTGTGGCTGGTGGAGCGTCTTCAGGCAGAATCTGCTAACAAGCCGCTCAATGGTGACGCCGCAGGCGGCGCACATTAGCGGAGCGTTAAATGCCTATGAAGAGTATCGAGTACATACAGAAAGAGGTGGCTCTTATCGGAGAAGCTCTGTGCGGCGAGAGCAAACCCGCCTATCTGTTCTCTGTCGCTAGTTCGCCTACACATTCTGGCGCACCGCATATCGAAATAGCTGGTGATGAATACCATTTTGTAGTTACCGAGCGGGGCTCTGAATTTGAACGTCGGAAAACCAAGGATGTAGATGACATACTCTATTGGTTAGTCGAAGGCGATGTTGGCGACCTTGCCAGATCGTGTGAGTTGAAGAACAGAGTTGAAGCACAAGATTCTAGACGGCTGTGGTTTCAAAAGGAGTTGGAACTCCTGAATGCTGTAAATCGAGGTTGGGCAAAGCGCAAAGAAGCAGAACAAAAGCAGGTGCTAAATGAACATCCATTTAGAGACAGCATTTAACAAGTGACTGTGGTGTCAATTCCATAAATTAAGCCATTTCGCCCCGCCAGGATTCCTGGTTTTTGACCATGGTATTGAGCACCACAATCATTTTTCTCATGCAGGCGATGAGGGCTACTTTTGGGATCTTTCCCTGGGCTTTCAGGCGCTCATAAAAGCGCTTGAATACGGGGTTGCATTGGATGGATGAGAGCATGGCCATGAACATGACAGTGCGAACTCTGTGGCGGCCACCGCGTATTCTCCGCTTGCCATTCAGCTTGCCGCTGTCCCGGTTTATGGGTGCGACACCGACCAGTGCGGCGATCTCTTTTCGGTTCAATGATCCTAGTTCCGGGAGCTCACTGAGGAGGGTGTAGGCGAGCACCTTCCCAACACCGGGTATGCTGGTCATGACCTCCATTTTGGTACGCCAATGGCCCACTTTAGCCACTTCCTGCTCGATCTGTCGGGTTACGGCTTCAATCTGATTCTGAAGCATCCTGAGCAGGCTTTTAATGGATCGATGAAGAGGCTTTGGCATGATCTGGAGACGGTTTTTCTCCATGGTGGACATCTCCATAAGCTGAGCCCGCCTGGCTAATAAGTCTCTGATCTTTTTTGATGTTTTGTCCGGGATGGGTCTGAATTCCGGCTTGAGTGTGGCGGCATATTTGGCAATCACCTGGGCATCAATCCGGTCGGTTTTGGCGAGCACGCCGATGGCTTGGGCGTAGCGCCTGACACTGATTGGGTTGACGACAATGATGGGCAAGCCGGCCTGATTGCTGGCCTGAACCAAGGCGTGCTCATGTCTCCCTGTGGCCTCCACTACAATGCGTTCAATGTCATAATTCTTGAGGATTTTTATGAACCGGCGAATGTGAGCTTCGCTGTTGGGAATTGAATAAAACTGTCCGGAAGGATGGAGAGCGATATCAAGGTTGGCTTTACCGACGTCGACACCGATATTAACGGAGGTTTGGATTTGGCTGCTGTTCATAATAAGCTGACTCTGCCTTGCTATACGGGCTCGAGGCCCCGATGACTGTTCGAGTTATCGCTTGAGAGTCATGCAGCGCTACGCACTTGTTACCGGTCTCTCGAATGAGGAGCCTGCCATCATCGAGCTGCTGCATGAAGGCCCCCAGCGGCCACTGGGGGTGGGCCTCAATTTACCCAAACACGGCAGAAATTATCCATACAAAAGCAGGCACAGCGACGCCCACTATATTGCGCCTTCGGCTCCATTCCGTGGGCGCGCATGCTGCAAGCGTTATGGGCTCAGTCATCAGGAAGATCAGGGGTTTCATCTCTGGAGTTAACTAAGCGATATTGGTAGAATTTTCTCGGCATCAGGACGGTGCCGAAGAGTCATCGACAAAAAGGAGAAGGGAATGAGATCAGATGACAGGGAATATGTAGCTGCTGTAATCAATTTTTTCTGGCAAGGCTTGGCGCAGCCTCACTCAGTGAACGAAAACGCCTCAAAAGTAATGTATGAAGCCCTCACCGAAGCGCAGGGATGTACTGCATCAATAGATTTAGTACCAAGACCGAGTTACACGCCAAGCATTAATTACATCATCAAAGAAATAGCTAAAATTGGCCAGAGAATAATGTCTGGAGATACCTCGCTTTATAATATGTGTCGAGACCAAGTCGCTGCAAATTATAAAACTCATATTCGCGCAGCATTGTGGGGCCTTTAATATGAATAAGTTTTTTATTTTAGCGCTTATTTCATTTTTTCCTTTCTCATTGTCAGCAAGTGAAAGTGATTTGCGTATAATTTATGGCGAGCTTGATTTTTATATCCCTAATAATCCCGTGGTAGTGGGATACCTTGGAACAGATAGCGAAATTCTAATCGCAAAATACAGCGACGAGCCCGGGAAGGATATCGTTGGCTTTAGTCTAGATAAGGAGGTAAATACAGGTGGCTGTAGACCGGAAGCTTTCTTTAGATCTGTTTTAAGTGAAAGTGAGGCTGAGTGTGATGGAGCTGCTGTTGAATCTTTTCGATATGTCTTCATGAAAAACAGAGATTCAGGAATATGGTCAGGTGGCGATAAGGAATTTTTCTATTTTATCGGATCAGATAAGTCCACGGTATTTGTGACAGAAAAAGGCGCTGATAGTAGAACATACAAAATAGAATCAAATTTTTTGAGCAAAGAAAGAATCAAGAATATATTCTCAAGCCATCTTTAGTTTCCTGAATTTGATTGCTACTGACACTCAAAAGCCCATAACCAGTGCAGGCACGGCGACGCCCATTACATTGCGCCTTCGGCTCCATTCCAAGGACGCGCGTGCTGCAAGCGTTAGGCATACCAACTAATGGACTCGAACTTTCTTACAGGTGCTTGCATATTCACATTCGTCTATTCGCTAGGCGCAGCCTACGGTGCCAGTAAGAAAGGGATGCGAGTGGCTATCGCATTCTTTTTGCTATGTGTTTTTGCTGGCTCAACGTTAACTTATGCGTACTACGGCATTGGCAACACTTGGGATGGTGCGAGCGAGTTCGGCAAGGCCGCTTCACTGGTGCTAGCCGTGGCCACACCGCTAATCCTGGCATCCATACCTGTGGCCTTAGCCGCAAAGTTAAAGCACGGTGATCATGTGGCATTCGTGTCATCGGTGGTGCTTGGCACTGTGGGAGTGTTCATTCTGCCGTTCGTCGGCGTAGTGTTAGCTTGCCTGTTCACAGGAGACTGCCTGTAATGCCTAACAAAAGCAGGCACAGCTATTGCGCCTTCGGCTCCATTCCGTGGGCGCGCATGCTGCAAGCGTTGAGTTTCATTGTTGCGTGGTGCGCAACATGCTGGCATTCTATTTTGATTAAATCATTCCGTCACAAAGGACTGAAGCGGTTCTACTCGACCGGCCACACGTCTGGCATACAACCCGACCATGCCAAGAGGCTGCGTATGCAGCTGGCTGCTCTGGATACGGCGACTTCAATGGAAGACATGGATATCCCTGGTTTTCGGCTTCATCCATTGAAGAGCAAAGACAAAGGCCGCTGGTCGATTAGGGTTAACGGAAATTGGCGCATGACGTTCGAGTTCCAGGACGGCAACGCCTACATTCTTGATTACGAGGATTATCACTAATGACTATGCATAATCCGCCTCATCCTGGTGAATTCATTCGCGAGGTGTACCTGGAGCCTTTCGGTATCAGTTCTCGTCAGCTTGCTTCCAGTCTGGGCGTTTCACCTTCTACTTTGTCTCGGCTGCTCAAAGGGGATAGTGGTATTAGCCCAGAAATGTCGTTGCGGCTGTCCAAGGTTCTCGGGCGTACTCCTGAGAGCTGGTTGGCGATGCAAGATATGTATGACCTATGGGTGGCTCGCGGCACAGTCAATCTGGATGGTATTCATCGCTTGGACTTCGAAGTAGCTTAGCCAGGGGCTGTTGTCGAACGCACCTATGCTGGTGCTCCGGTACGCCGCAAAGCCAAGGCGTTATATTTCTTCAACCTCAATCAAGGAAGATCATGAGAGTATCGACTTTACCCCTAATCATTCTCTGTCTGTTCATGGGTTTTACCTTTTGGGTAATGGCCGGAGCAGAGCAGTCGCTTTTAGCTTTTGGCGTTCAGCTCATGTCCAGCCCGGACACAGCCCAGGTTGTTATTGATCTCTACATTCTCGCTGCTTTGGCCTGTGTCTGGATGTACCGGGATGGCAAAAGTCGCGGAAAAGGGTTGGGCTATCTCATCCCGTTTTTTGTTCTTACAGCAGTATTTGTGTCTGCCGGCCCGCTGCTATATTTGGTGTTGCGCGGTGGGCGAGAGCCTGAAGCCGAAGCCAGCAAAATATAATCAACCGCATCAGTACGCGGCCGATGGACGGCACCCGCATTTCTGCGTCGATATTGGCCACAGGATTCGAGGAGCACGTCATGGTGAACGATGGAGAGATACAGCACCTGCGTCGGTGTATAGAACTTGCAACTGAGGCTCTAGAGCTGGGTGACGAGCCATTCGGCTCTGTGCTTGTAGCAGCGGAGGGGCAGGTACTTTTTGAAGATCACAACCACGTTGCCTCAGGTGATCGAACCCGCCATCCGGAGTTTGAGATTGCGCGGTGGGCTGCGGCGAATATGACCTCGGAGGCCAGAGCAGAAGCAACGGTCTATACGTCTGGTGAGCATTGTCCGATGTGTGCCGCCGCCCATGGCTGGGTGGGGCTGGGACGTATCGTGTACGTGAGCTCCTCCGAGCAATTGGCGGCATGGCTTACCGATCTTGGAGTTCCAGCACCTCCCGTACGAGCGTTACCGATCCGAGAAGTCGTTCCAAACGTGGCTGTTGAAGGTCCGGTTCCCGGTCTTGCCGAACAGGTGCGTGATCTGCACCGTCGTTTTCATAGTTCAACATAGTTGGCAGCAGCATTCTTCTGTCAGCGATGCCAACAGTCGTCACGCAGCTTCGCTCACCTAAGTAACCAGAGCCGATTCCGTACGTTGGGTCATGTGAGCAATCTTCTCGAGCAACGCTTCGGGCGGGGCAGGCCTCGCCAACAGATACCCTTGCAGGGTATTGCAGCCAAGCTGGGTCAGCAGTGCCTGTTGTTCGGCTGTTTCAACACCTTCTGCGACAATCCTCATATCCAGCGTTTTGCCCAGAGCGATGATCGCCTGGATGATTGCTTCATCATCGTTATCCTGGGCCAGTTCGGTAATAAAGCCGCGGTCTATTTTCAGTTCGTTGGCTGGCAAACGTTTGAGATAGAGCAGGCTTGAATAGCCGGTGCCAAAGTCATCGATGGAAATGGACACGCCAAGATCCGACAGTTTGTTCAATACGGTGAGGCTTGTCTCTGCGTTGCACATGGCCGTTGTTTCGGTGATTTCAAGCACCAGGTGTGAGGGATCCAGGGAGTGCTTTCTCAATGCCTCGCGAACCACGTCAACCAGGCTATGATGCTCCAGCTGAACCGCTGAAAGGTTTACCGCTACACTCCACTCCTGATGCCCCTGATCGTACCAGACCTTCATTTGCCGGCAGGCTTCCTCGATGACCCAGTTGCCAATGGGCACGATCAGCCCGGAGCTCTCTGCCAGCGGGAGAAAACGATCGGGTGACAGGAATCCGTGATCGGGGCTTTGCCATCGCAGTAGGGCTTCGAGGCCAGTCATGGGGCCGTCTGGTGCAACAAACTTGGGCTGATAATGCAGTACCAGCTCGTTGCGGCTGACGGCCTGCCGCAGATTTTGCTGCATTTGCATCTGCAGGTGCACATTGGCGTTCATGCCGTGTTCGAAAAAGCAGTAGCCGTTGCGGCCCTGTTTCTTGGCGTGATACATGGCGGCGTCAGCATTCACCATCAGCTCATGTTCGGTTTTACCGTCCTGGGGGTAAATCGCGATGCCGACACTGGTGGAAATGTGAAGGGGGATATTTGAAGTCTCGTAGGGCTGCTCAATGGCATCAATTAACCGTTGCGCAAATACGGCGGAAGTTTCCGGCGAGCAGGGTTCCAACAAGAGTACAAATTCATCCCCTCCAAGCCTCGCGGCTGTGTCTCCCTCACGTTTGTTTGAAAGCAGGCGATGCGCCACCTCTTTGAGCAACTGATCTCCGACATGGTGCCCGTGCATGTCGTTGATCGCCTTAAAGCCGTCCAGGTCCAAAAACAGTACGGCAAACTCACCGTTGTTTCTCTCGGCTCGGTGTATCGCTTGCTCCAGCCGATCTCCCAATAGAACACGATTTGGTATGCGGGTCAGGTTGTCCTGCAGGGCGAGCTTGATGAGTTCGTTATTGGCGTCATCGAGTGAGTTGGACAGTTGGCTGGTGCGTACATCAAGCATTGACACAATTAGAGCAATGGCGAACACCGCAAGGCTGACAATGATGACCAGCACAGCCAGCCACTTTGTATCGATCCCGCTGTTGGCCGCGCCGCAAAAGCTGTCGATCGGGAATTTGGAGGCCGCCATTCCGGTATAGTGCATGCCGATAATGGCGCACCCCATAACCAGGGACGCGCCAATGCGGCCGAAGGTGGCGCGCTTGCTCTCCTCTCGCAGTCGAAACGCCAGCCAAAGGGCGGCTGTGGACGCGACAATGGCGATAACAATGGATAGCCCAACCAGCCAGGGTACATAGAAAATGTACGGATGCATGAGCAATGCTTCCATACCGATGTAGTGCATGCTGGCTACACCCAGGCCCATCAGTAAACCACCCGATAGCAGCCGGCCCCAGGGCAGCGTGTCCTGACACACCAGATAAAGGGCGAATGCAGAACACGCTATGGCGATGACTAATGACAGCAGGGTGAGGGGGACGTCGTAGCCTAGTTCGATGGGAAGGCTAAAGGCGAGCATGCCGATAAAGTGCATGGACCAGATGCCAAAGCCCATGGCGATGGAACCGCCAATCAGCCATAGAACCGCAGAGCGGCCCGATGCGCTGGAGACACGGCTGGCCATATTCAGGGCCGTATAGGATGCAAGAACGGCAATGATAATAGAACAGGCGACCAAAACCTCGTTGTAACTGCTTTCCAGCATCAAATATTCCCTTATGTAATCGCTGTTAAAAGTGAATTACAGCCGCCTGATGTTGAACGCTGCCTGTTGGTTGCTGATCTAAATATCCATTTTATTTCAGAAAGTTAGTTTCTAAATAGTGCCAAATTGTTATGTTTTATGTCGTGATGAAAATGCTTTTAGTCCCATGGGGCCAATATTAAGTAGGCAGTAGAGGAGGTAGTTCTCTCCAATTCAGTCATTTCCTTTACATTTTTCAATAACGCTATTACCTATCATTTTTTAGGACCAATTGTTCTAGGGGTATTCATTGAAATGACAGAGTGTCACGTCTAGTTTCGATTCAGGGGTGAGCTCAATGATTGACTACGCCCCAATAACAACAATCAAGGAGGGATGCCTGTGAAAACGAGCATCAAGAACCAACTGCTAGTTGTTCTTTTTCTACTGGGCGTAACAGGCCCGGCGATGGCTGAGCTGGGTGACTATGGTTTCTGGCGAACACTCGGGAATCTGGTTAATCCACCGGCAGCGGATAACCCGGTTACTGCAGCTCAGCGGCAGGGTGACTACCCCTTACTTGCCAACCCGCCGGGGTTCAACGATGGTTTTTCGCCAGGCAACTATTACGCCTGGCAAACCATTCCCCTGGCACCCGAAACCGGCGCTGTCTGTGGTAACGGCTCTGAGTACAAGTTCTTTGTGAACCGCGTGCCGAACACCAGTAATACGATTATCTACCTGGAAGGGGGCGGCGCTTGCTGGGATTACGAGAGCTGCTCTGGCCAGACGGGCATTCGGGGAGCCCGCAACCCGGATGGTATTCCCGATGACTACATGAACCTGACAAACCCCAGTGCCAGCCTGGTCAGTCCGTTTGTGGTGCGCCTGAACCCACTGACATCGGTCAAGACCCAGAACTGGAACATGGTTTATATCCCGTACTGCACGGGAGACGTCTACTCCGGTGACAAGGTGGCCGTGTACGAAGATCCGGAAGGGGAAGCGGAGCCTTTGATCTGGCATCACAATGGCCTTCGCAACACCCGCGCCGCGATTTCGTGGGTGAAGGATAATCTGCAGCGGCCGAAGCAATTGCTGACGACCGGATGCAGTGCCGGCGGCCTGGGCAGTTTGACCAATTATCACCCGACTCGCCGAGATATGGAGCCCAACCGGGGGTACATGATCAACGACTCTGGACCTGCCTTCAGTGCGCCTTCCGGAGCGGATCCAGAAGCTTATCCTTCGGTGTTGTTGCAGTCGTTTATCCGTGATGCCTGGGGGTTGGATCAGCCCAATGGTCCGCTGGAATACCTCAGTGACGGGCTTCCACTGATGAACCTGAACGATCTCGGCTCACTGTATACGGCCCTTTCTGCGGAGCTACCGAATGATCGGATGGGGCATACGCATTTCTGGCAGGATCTGAATTACTCCTCCTATTCTTACGAGCGTTTCTATCCGGAAATCGAGAATGCGCCGGATCAGGCTACCAAAGAGGCGTTGATCCACGAACGCTGGTATACGGATACAGAGCGCCTGAAGGGTACCCTGTCCAACCTGAATAATTTTGGGTATTACCTGCCATGGTTCCGCGATGTGAACGAGAGCCACTGCACCACAATTATTGAGTTTGCCAACTCAGACATTCAGGAAGCCGGGCTGGAGCTGGATGACTTTGTGGCCAATGTGTTGAACGGAAGCGGTGCGGTGATGCAGGCCTCTGAAACCGATCAGCAGGCTGACTACAACAAGCCGTTCAATCCGCTCTACTGGGCACTTGATCAGCTTCTGTAGAACATTGGGTATCAGGTTCTCCGGAATCGGGGAACCCGCCGATAGGGATGGCGATGCGTTATTGAGGCGCATCGCCATTATTGTTGGCGGCCACACGGGCTTCCAGCAATCGCTGGCGTAAGTACTCGTTGCGGGTCATTCCTGCAGGCACTTTGTCCATTGCCATCACCTCTTGCACGATTTGTTTCTCCTGCTGCTTATAGGCTTCAAACTCCGGCCTGGGTTTGGCCAGCCATTCTTCTTTGCGTGCCTGCGCAGCGGCATTCTGCCGGTCAATCAGGCCTTGCAACGCCCGTTTCTGCGCGGCTTCGTCTTCGATGGTGAGTTTTGTCATGGCAATGCGAACCATCAGGCTCTCTGCTGCGCTGACCTGTCCCAGGCGTTCGTACTCAGCCAGGCGCTGTTCCAGTATTGCTGCCTCCGCAGCGCGCTCTTCCGAAGACAGGCTCTTGGCGTTCGCAAAGAAGGTGTGCAGTTCTTCCTCAAAGTCGAGCCGGTTGGCCAGCTCCAGCGTTTGCGGGTTGTCCAGCAAAGCCTGTTGTTCGGCTGTAAGCCCTCTGTTCTGGCTTCGGCTGGTCGGCTGCGGTTCCTGAGGCAGTGCCTGGGTAGCTGGGGAGGTGTTGATGGAGTTTGCGATGTCGGCAGAGGAATCCGTCTGGCTCAGCCAAAAAGAAATACTGACCGTGACGGCAACGATGCCGATGGCAGATGCGAGAGCAATTCGTTTCATGGCAGTCCCCCTTGTTATTATTGCCCTGATTCCAATTCAGGCTTGGCCTGGTCCAGTAAACGCGACAGGTAATCACTATATTAGCGCAAACCGCTGTAGGCGTAGTTAACGTTCCGAAGTGCCAGGGAGTTAATCTCCCCATACGGGCCCTGATCTGTCTGCTACAGTGGCAGCGCACTTACATCCATTGTTGGTCCCGGGAGAAAAGCCTCATGAAACCAACCCTATGCGTTTTCGTCGTTCTGACTGTATTCAGCCTAAATGGCTGGGCCCAGGAGGTCGATTACGATAAACGCAACCTGCACATTTTTTGCGCCTCACATCTGAAGATGCTCAGCGGCACGATTGATGATGGCGGCGATGAATATAAGGCGCTGATGTTTATGTCCGGTGTTCACCGGGACGAGGCAATCGGGATGGGTGCCACCGAAAAGCACTTCAGCGACGTGAACACCTATCTGAAAAAAGTACGCAACACCAGCAAACCGAAGTGGAGCAGCCTGACGTCCCGAAGCAAGGAGCTGTGTTTCCCCCAGTCCTGACGACAGGGTTGGCCAGCGGGATCTATAGTTAACGGTATGAAGGTCTGAAATCTGGCTCGCATGGAGGTCATCCGATGACGAAACAGACGAAGAATCAACCGCGCAATGTTGCCACGAAGCTGATCGAGTCACACCTGGTGTCGGGAACGATGAAGACAGGCGAGGAAATCGGGCTGAAGATCGATCAAACGCTGACCCAGGATGCAACCGGTACACTGGTTATGCTCGAGCTGGAGGCCATGGGGCTCGGCCAGGTCAAAACCGAGTTGTCAGCGCAGTACGTTGACCACAACCTGCTGCAGACTGACAACCGCAACCCCGATGATCACCTGTTCCTGCGTAGTGCCTGTGAGCGGTTCGGCCTGTGGTTCAGCCCGGCCGGGTCCGGCGTCAGCCATCCGGTGCACATGGAACGCTTTGGAAAACCGGGCAAGACCCTTCTTGGCTCCGACAGCCATACCTGCGCTGCCGGTTCCCTGGGAATGCTGGCAATGGGGGCTGGCGGTCTGGCTGTGGCCATAGCCATGTGTGGAGAACCGTTCTATCTCAACATGCCTAAGGTCATGGGCGTGAAGCTGACCGGGAAACTGCCGGATTGGGTGAGTGCCAAGGATGTCATCCTGGAAATGCTTCGCCGCCACGGAGTGAAGGGCGGTGCCGGGAACATCATCGAGTACTATGGGCCGGGCCTGAAAGGGCTGTCCGCGATGGACCGCCATGTGATCGCGAACATGGGGCAGGAGATGGGACACACCGCTACGGTGTTCCCGGCGGACGATGCGGTGCGGGATTTTCTCAAGCAGCAACAGCGGGAAGGTGACTTCCAGAGGCTGGAAGCCGACCGCGGCGCCACCTACGATCTGCATGACGAGATCGATCTGGGCAAGCTGGAGCCGTTGATTGCACTTCCCAGCAGTCCAGGGAAGGTGTTCCCGGTGCGGGAAGTGGCTGGCGAGCCCATCTACCAGGCCTACATTGGGTCCTCCGCGAATCCTGGCCTGAGGGATTTCGCAGTTCCTGCGATGATGGTGAAGGGCCGTCAGGTTCGCGAAGGAGTATCTTTCGATATAAACCCCACCTCGCGTCAGGTTCTGGAAAACCTGGTAGAACTGGGCCATCTTACCGATCTGCTCAGCGCTGGGGCGCGCCTGCATCAGACCGGCTGCAATGGCTGCATTGGCATGGGGCAGGCACCGGCAACGGATCAGATCAGCCTGCGCACCGTTCCACGGAACTTTGCGGGTCGGTCGGGTACTGATGAAGACAAAGTCTGTCTCTGCAGCCCCGAAACAGCCACGGCGTCTGCGTTGACCGGCGTGATTACAGACCCTCGTGATCTCGATATGAGCTATCCTGTGTTCGACGAGCACAGCACCTTTTATGTGGAGGATCGCAATATCCGCCCGCCGGCGAAGCACCCGGAATTAACGGTGGTTGAGAAGGGGCCGAACATCAGCACCCTGCCGACGTTTGAGGCGCTGCCTGACTCGTTGAAGGCGCCGGTTCTGCTCAAGGTTGGTGACGATGTTTCCACCGACGACATCCTGCCTGCCGGCTCCCGGATACTGCCGTTTCGCAGTAACATTCCGGCCATCAGCGAGTTTACTTATACCCGGCTGGACCCAACCTATCCGGAACGGGCAAAAGAGTATCAGGACACCGGGTCTCTGATCGTTGGCGGTGACAATTACGGCCAGGGGTCAAGCCGTGAACATGCGGCGCTGGCGCCCCGTTATCTGGGCGTGCGGGCAGTGATTGCCAAGAGTTATTCGCGCATACACTGGCAGAATCTGTCCAGTTTTGGTGTGTTGCCTTTGAGCTTTGTCACTCCGGAGAACTTCGATAGCATCGAGCAGGGCGATGAGTTATCGATTGAGGGGCTGGTTGAAACATTAAAAGCCGGGGACAGGGTTGTTGCGAAAAATACCCGGAACGGCGAACGTTATGAACTGACGCATGAACTTAGCGAGCGCCAGGTCCGTATGGTTATCGAAGGCGGACTGCTGAACATGATGCGCCAGGAACTGGCCGCGTGAGGCCTTGTTACCAATAGATCCACTAAACTGAGGAAGAATGAATGACCGATGACACCTACACGCCACCGAGAGTCTGGAAATGGGATGCCGAGAGCGGCGGAGCCTTCTCGCAGATCAATCGCCCGATTGCCGGACCCACTCACGAGAAAGAATTGCCGGTAGGGGAGCACCCGTTCCAGGTCTACTCACTGGCGACCCCGAATGGCGTGAAAGCCACGATCATGTTCGAGGAACTGTTGGCCAAGGGCATCAAGGAAGCGGAATACGATGCCTGGCTGATCCGCATCACCGAGGGGGAACAGTTTGGCAGTGGTTTCGTGAACGCGAACCCGAATTCCAAGATACCGGCGATGATGGACCACACCCACACGCCGGCCGTCCGCGTGTTTGAATCCGGCTCCATCCTGCTTTACCTCGCTGAGAAGTTTGGCGAATTCCTGCCGACGGACATTGTGGCGCGCACGGAAACCATGAACTGGTTGTTCTGGCAAATGGGCAGCGCGCCGTTCCTGGGCGGTGGGTTTGGCCATTTCTACGCCTACGCACCGGAAAAATACGAGTACCCGATCAACCGCTACACCATGGAAGTGAAGCGCCAGCTGGATGTGCTGGATCGGCAACTGGCCGATAATCGCTACATTGCGGGTGACGAATACACCATCGCAGATATGGCGATCTGGCCCTGGTACGGCGCACTGGTGAAAAACAAGGTGTACGAAGCGGCGGAATTCCTGGAAGCGCATACCTACAAGAACGTGGTGCGTTGGGCCGATGAGATCGCAGAACGCCCGGCGGTCAAGCGTGGATTGATGGTAAACCGCACCTGGGGCGAGGAGAGCAGGCAGTTGCATGAACGCCACGACGCCAGTGACTTCGAACTGCGCACTCAGGACAAGCTGGAGCCTTCCGGAGAGAAGTAATGGCAGTATTGGTTGGCTGGAGGAGAGTGGTGCTGGCGTTCATCGTCGCGTTGATCGTGGGCTCCGTGCTGGGCAGCCTTGTGCAAACCCAGTTCAATCTCCAGGCGCTGGAAGGCCTGGGGGTTGAAATCAGTATGGCGACCCGTTTGCAAACCACAGTTCAGGATCTTCTGAACTTTGCCCCTTTGTACGCCATCCTCTTCGGGCTCAGTTTCCTGTTCTCTCAGGGTGCTGCGTCTCTTGTGGCCCGGCTGGCTGGTCAATCAGGCCGTTTGTGGCTGTGCCCGCTTGCCGCGGCTGTGGGATTGTGGGCGACCTTGCGGATTGTGGATGCATTGGCGCCCATGCCTACGTTGATCGCTGCCACGCGAGATATGGGTGGACTGTTGGCTATGCTGGTAACGGCTGCTCTCTCTGGTTTGTTGTTTGCCGTTCTGGTTTCCCGGTTGCCCCGTAAAAATGGCAATGCCTCGGCAGTGCCTGTTGCGATGCTTCTGATGGTTGCCGGGGCGGTTCTGCCTGAATCTGATGCCGTAGCGGATGAGGCGACAGACTATACGATTGAAACTGTGGCCAGCGGCCTGGAACATCCCTGGTCAATGGCGTTCCTGCCCGATGGACGAATGCTGGTTACTGAAAGGCCGGGACGTTTGCGAATGCTGACGGCTAACGGCGACCTGATGCCGGAACCGCTGGATGGTGTGCCGGAGGTTTTCGCATCCGGCCAGGCAGGGCTGTTTGATGTGCTTCCCGCCAGGGACTTCGAGGACAGCCGACAGATTTACCTGAGTTATGCCTGTGGCACCATGGATGCCAATCACACCTGCTTGGCCAGGGGGCAACTGGGAGAGCAGGGCCTGGAGAATGTGAGCGAACTATTCCGGGTACAACCGGCCAAGAAGGGCAGCGCTCATTATGGAGGGCGGATGGTATGGCTGCCGGATGATACGCTGGTGTTAACCCTCGGAGACGGTTTCGACTACCGCGAGCAGGCCCAGCGCCGTCAAAACCACATTGGCAGTATTGTGCGCCTTAACCCGGATGGCAGCGTGCCGGACGACAACCCTTTTGCAGGGCACGACACCTACCAGGGTGAAATCTACAGCTATGGTCACCGCAATGTGCAGGGGCTGGCCTACGACAGCGAACAGGGCCGGCTGATTGCTCATGAACACGGGCCCCGGGGTGGTGATGAGATCAACGTCATTCGCCCGGGCGCCAACTACGGTTGGCCGGTCACCACCCATGGGCTGGACTATACCGGTGCGCGGGTAACCCCGTTCGAGGAGCGTGAGGGTGTCGAGGCGCCGCTGCTGCACTGGACGCCATCCATCGCCCCATCGGGCATGACCGTTTACACCGGCGATCTGTTTCCTCAGTGGCAGGGTGATCTGTTGGTTGGCGGACTGGTGACCCGGCAGGTGCATCGTGTCCGGTTGGCGGACGGCAAGGCAACGGACGTGGAAACCCTGTTCGGTGAGCTGGGCGAACGCATCAGGGCCGTCGTAACGGGCCCTGACGGTTCGGTTTATCTGTTAACGGATAATGCTGACGGACGTGTTTTGAAAGTTACACCAGACTAGAGCGAGTGTCTGGGCCTGGCTCAAAAGCGCCCTAGCGTGGCCGGCGATCACCTTCCATGATCTTGGCCACAAACACCGCTTTACCGTACTCCTCGAACGACCATTTCATGGTGTCTGAGAGAACGCGCATTACCTCGTCGTACTCACCGAACATTTCGGTGCTCATGCGGCCCGGAAAGATCTCCAGCCCTGTTTTTTCAAGCCGCTCGATAACGGCACGAATGGGCGGCTTGTAGTCATCGGTGAGTGGGTAGCAGCTCAGTTGAACGGATAAAAACATAATGCCTCCCGGGGCTGTGTGCCCCTCAATAGCCCATGGCTGAAGATGTGCTGCGGCGCGGGTCTGCACCGCCGTAGAGGGTTCCTTCAGTATCGATCAGTATGCTCTGGATGGCGCCCATGGCACTTTTTGTCACCACCTTGTGCCCCTTTTCCTCCAGCAGCCTCACGGTATCCGGGCTGATGCCCTGTTCAATGCGGATCTCGTCTGGCAACCATTGGTGGTGAATCCTCGGGGCACTCACCGCAGACTGAATGTTCATGCCATGATCAATCACATTCAGCAGCACCTGCAAGGTTGTCGTGATAATTCGGGACCCGCCGGGGCTTCCCGTAACCAGATAGTTGCGACCATCGCGCCTGACAATGGTCGGCGACATGGAGCTCAGCATGCGCTTGCCGGGTTCCACCTTATTGGCTTCGCCACCGATCAGTCCATAGGCGTTGGGTTCGCCGGGTTTGGCACTGAAGTCGTCCATTTCGTTGTTCAAAAGGAACCCCGCCCCGTCAACGGTGATACCGGACCCGTAGCTGAAATTAATGGTGTAAGTGTTGGAAACCGCGTTGCCCCAGCGGTCGACAACGGAGAAGTGGGTGGTTTCCGGGCTTTCATAGGCCCCGGGGTTGCCGGCACTGATCTCGGTCGACGGCCGGGCTTTGGCCGGATCAATGGTTTTACGCAACGCTTCGGCATAGGCCTTGCTGGTCAGGCCCTTTAGTGGCACCTCCACGAAGTCGGTATCTCCAAGGTATTCCGCGCGGTCAGCGTAGGCAAGCTTCATGGCTTCGGCCATGTGGTGAATACCGGCGGCGGAGTTATGACCGAACTCGGCCAGCGGGTAGCCTTCAAGAATGTTCAGAATCTGCACAATGTGAGTGCCACCAGAGGAGGGCGGTGACATGGAATAGATATCATGTCCGCGGTAGGTGCCATGAACCGGCTGGCGGATTCTGGGGCGGTAGTTCTTCAGGTCCTGAAGGGTGATCAGGCCGTCGTGACGTTCCATTTCCTGGACGATGAGTTGCGCGGTCTTGCCCTGATAGAAGCCATCGACGCCTTGATCGGCAATACGCTGAAGGGTGTCGGCAAGCTCCGGTTGCCGAAATCGCTCGCCTGGTTGCCACGGAGAACCGTCCTCTTTATAGAAGGTTGCGAGAGTTGCCGGCCAGCGCTGCAGTCGTTCCCGCGCCTGTTCCAGGCCCTCGGTGAAGCGTGCGGGTACAATAAAGCCTTCCCGCGCCAGTTTGATCGCCGGGGCCAGGGCCTGTTCCAGCGACATCGTGCCGTGGCGTTCAAGGGCCATCGCCAGGCCGGCGACGGTGCCGGGCACGCCGGACGCCTTGTGGGTGAAACGGCTGCGATTCTCGACCACGTTGCCATTGTCGTCCTGGAACATGGTTTCGGTGGCAGCGGCCGGTGCTTTCTCCCGATAGTCGATGGCCTCAACCGCTTCGCCGTTGCCCGGAGCGTAGAGCATAAACCCGCCGCCGCCGATGTTGCCCGAGCGAGGCTGGGTGACCGCCAGGGCGAATCCCGCCGTAACGGCGGCATCCATCGCATTGCCGCCATTCTTCAGCACGTTCAATGCGACTTCCGTTGCCAGGGTGTGGCTGGTGGCTACCATGCCGTTCCTGGCCTGTACCGGGTGGTGGCGCTCTCCTTCCAGAATGGCCTCTGCGGTCACCGGCTTTAGAGGTAGCAGCAGCGCCAGGGCGATCATCATTCTCGCGGCCAGTGAGCGGCTCGCGACGGCTTTTCGGGTACGTACCTGTAGGGGGTGTCTATCCATGTTTCTGTGCCTCGTTTCTGGTGCTCAGATAAGCTATCATAGCCGGTCATTTTTAAGGGTGTGAAATTGCGCGCCCGTGATCCCGGATCAGATTAAGGAAAGGCTTCCATGGAGCATACCTATCGTCTTGTGATTTCCTGCCCGGATCGGGTGGGGATTGTTGCCAAGGTCAGTAACTTTCTGTCGACCTACAATGGCTGGATTACAGAGGCGAGCCACCACTCCGACACCCAGACCGGGTGGTTCTTCATGCGGCATGAGATCAAGGCCAACTCGATCCCTTTCGGCCTGGACCAGTTCCGCACGGCCTTTGAGCCGATTGCCCGCGAGTTCAATATGAACTGGCACATTGCTGATTCGGCCCAGCCCAAGAAAGTGATCCTGATGTGCAGCAAGGAATCCCATTGCGTGGCGGATCTGCTCCATCGCTGGCACAGCCGCGAGATCAATGCCGAAATCGTGGCGGTTATTTCCAATCATGAAGACCTCCGGCGCATGGTGGAGTGGCATGAGATACCCTATCACCATATTCCGGTGAACCAGAACAACCGCGACGAGACTTTCGGTGAAGTGGATGGCCTGATAGAAGGCTATGAAGCCGATGTGGTTGTTTTGGCCCGGTATATGCAGATCCTGCCCGGTAGTCTGTGCGAGAAGTACCCGGGCAAGGTGATCAACATTCATCACAGCTTCCTGCCGTCGTTTGCGGGTGCCCGCCCATACCACCAGGCCTACAGCCGGGGTGTGAAGCTGATTGGCGCCACCTGCCACTACGTGACCCAGGATCTGGACGAAGGCCCCATCATCGAGCAGGACGTGGTCCGCATCAGCCACAGCGACTCCATTGAAGACATGGTTCGGCTGGGCAAGGATGTGGAGAAAAACGTGCTGTCACGGGGCTTGCGGGCACACATTGAAGACCGTGTGATTACCTACGAAAACAAGACTGTGGTTTTTGACTGACGGCCACCGCCATATCCCCCGCTAAGGGGTTGAATGTGGTAGTATTGGCCGCTTGTTAAAGAATAACTATGGGGCGCTCTGAACGGCCCTGAAACGACTTCCAGCAAATGCAAAGGAACCTTTCTCGATGGGTGAGTTAGCCAAAGAGATCCTGCCGGTAAATATTGAAGACGAGCTCAAACAGTCCTATCTCGATTACGCCATGAGCGTCATCGTGGGGCGGGCACTTCCAGACGTGCGTGACGGCCTCAAGCCGGTGCATCGCCGCGTACTGTTTGCCATGTCCGAACTCAACAACGACTGGAACAAGGCCTACAAGAAATCCGCCCGTGTGGTGGGTGACGTCATCGGTAAGTATCACCCCCATGGTGACTCGGCCGTTTACGACACCATTGTTCGTATGGCCCAGCCGTTTTCCCTGCGCTACCCGCTGGTGGATGGTCAGGGTAACTTTGGTTCCATCGACGGCGACAACGCGGCTGCCATGCGTTACACCGAGATCCGCATGGAGAAAATTGCCCACTCCCTGCTGGCGGATCTGGACAAGGAAACCGTGGATTTCGTGGCCAACTATGATGGCACCGAACAGATTCCGGACGTACTGCCCACTCGGATTCCCAACCTGCTGGTAAACGGTTCCTCAGGCATTGCCGTGGGTATGGCCACCAATATTCCGCCCCATAACCTGACGGAAATTGTGAACGGCTGCCTGGCATTGATTGATAATCCGGATATGACCATCGACGACCTGATGGAGCATATTCCGGGGCCGGACTTTCCCACCCAGGGCATCATTAATGGTCGCGCCGGCATTGTTGAGGCCTACCGCACCGGCCGTGGGCGCATCTACATCCGTGCCCGCCATGAAATCGAGCACGACAAGAAAACCAACCGCGACGCCATCATTATTACCGAGCTGCCGTACCAGCTGAACAAAGCGCGGCTGATCGAGAAAATTGCAGAGCTGGTAAAAGAGAAGCGACTGGAAGGCATCTCCGAGCTGCGGGACGAGTCCAACAAGGAAGGTATCCGGGTAGTGATTGAGCTGCGTCGCGGTGAAAACCCGGACGTGGTCATTAATAACCTCTTTGCCCACACTCAGTTGCAGACGGTTTTCGGCATCAACATGGTCGCCCTGATCAACGGCGAGCCGAAAATCCTCAATCTCAAGGAAATGCTGGACGCATTTGTCCGGCATCGCCGCGAAGTGGTTACCCGCCGTACCATTTACGAACTGCGTAAAGCCCGCGAACGTGGCCATATCCTGGAAGGCCTCACGGTTGCTCTGGCGAACATCGATGAAATCATCGCGCTGATCAAGGCGTCTCCGGCTGCGGCCGAGGCGAAAGAGAAGCTGATGGCTCAGGGCTGGGCACCGGGTGACGTTCTGGCGATGCTTGAGCGGGCGGGCGAAGACGCATGTCGCCCCGATGATCTGCCGGAGATCTTTGGCCTGCGTAATGGTCTTTATCACCTGTCGCCAGAACAGGCTCAGGCGATCCTTGACCTGCGACTGCACCGCCTGACCGGTCTTGAGACCGAAAAGCTCCAGAATGAGTACAAGGACATTCTCGAGAAAATTGCGGACCTGCTGGAAATTCTGGGCGATCCGGACCGCCTGATGCAGGTTATCCGTGAAGAACTGGAAGCGGTGGTGACCGAGTTTGGCGATACCCGTCTGACCGAAATCACCAGCTCCAAGCGTGACCTGACCATCGCCGATCTGATCGACGAGGAAGATCTGGTGGTCACCATCTCCCACGGTGGTTATGCCAAGACTCAGGCCGTCGAAGACTATCAGGCCCAGCGCCGTGGTGGTCGTGGCAAGGCCGCTACGTCCATGAAAGACGAAGATTTCGTCGAGAAACTGCTGGTCGCGAACTCCCACGACACCATTCTGTGCTTCTCCAACCGGGGCAAGGTGTACTGGTTGCGGGTGTTCGAGATTCCCCGGGCCAGCCGCGCGTCCCGCGGTCGTCCGATGGTCAACATCCTGCCGCTGGAAGAAGGGGAGCGTATTACCACCTTCCTGCCGGTTCGTGACTATCCGGAAGACCAGTACGTGCTGATGGCCACCTCGGCGGGTGTGGTCAAGAAAACGCCGTTGCCGAATTTCTCCCGTCCGCGCAGCAACGGTCTGATCGCTCTGTCGCTTGACGAGGGTGACACCCTGATTGGTACGGCCATCACCAAGGGGGATGCGGAAGTCATGCTGTTCTCCTCGGCGGGCAAGGCCGTTCGCTTCAACGAGGAAGCGGTACGTCCGATGAGTCGTACGGCTCGTGGTGTGCGTGGCATCAGAATGCCGGAAGGACATCATGTTGTGTCACTGATCATCCCGCAGGAAAACGCGGTTCTGCTGACGGCCAGTGAGAACGGCTACGGTAAGCGTACCACCTTCGACGAGTTCCCGACCTACAGCCGGGGCAGCCAGGGCGTTATTGCCATGCAGTGTTCCGAGCGTAACGGCAACCTGGTCACGGCGTTGCAGCTGTTTGAAGGCGACGAAATGATGCTGATCTCGGACAAAGGCACGCTTGTGCGTACCCGCACCGACGAAGTATCGGTTCTGAGCCGGAACACCCAGGGTGTTCGCCTGATCAAACTGAGCCAGGAAGACGAACGCCTCGTGGGTGTTGAGCGTATTGCCGAAACCGATGCCGAAGAGGTCGACGGTGAGGAAGGAAGTGATGAGCAGGGCGTATAATTTTTGTGCAGGCCCGGCAACCTTGCCGGAGCCTGTTTTGCGACAGGCACGGGAAGAGATGCTGGATTGGCGCGGCACCGGCATGTCCGTGATGGAGATGAGCCATCGCAGTGACGAGTTTGTGGAAATCGCCGAAACTGCCGAGAAAGACCTTCGGGAATTGGCCGGCGTTTCAGATGATTACGCCGTACTCTTCATGCAGGGTGGTGCGTCCAGCCAGTTCTCGACCATTCCACTGAACCTGTTGGGCGACAAGACGTCTGCGGACTACGTGAACACGGGTATCTGGTCGAAGAAAGCCATCGCCGAGGCCAGCCGTTATGGTCAGGTTAATGTCGTGGCAAGCAGCGAATCGAGTGGCTTTGCCAGCATTCCCGATCAGGATAGCTGGGCGACGAGCGCCGATGCGGCTTACCTGCATTACACGCCCAATGAAACCATCGGCGGATTGGAGTTCGACTTCGTGCCGGAGAGCGGTTCCGTGCCGTTGGTGGCGGATATGTCGTCCACCATGCTGTCACGCCCGCTGGACGTCTCGAAATTCGGCCTGATCTACGCCGGGGCCCAGAAGAACATCGGTCCATCCGGCCTGGTGGTCGTGATCATTCGCAAGGATCTGTTGGGCAAGGCGCTCAAGATCACGCCGACGATGATGAACTATCAGGTCATTGCGGATAATGACTCCATGTACAACACGCCGGCGACATACTCCTGGTACCTCGCAGGCCTGGTATTCAAATGGCTGAAAGAGCAGGGCGGTGTTACGGCTATGGGTGAGGTCAATCGTCGTAAAGCCAGAAAACTGTATGGTTTTATTGATGAGAACGACTTCTACGCCAACCCGATATCCCCGCGCTTCCGATCCTGGATGAATATACCGTTCACCCTTGCAGATGACGCGCTCAACAGTGCTTTCCTGAAAGGTGCGAATGAGAGAGGGTTGCTGAACCTCAAGGGCCATCGCTCCGTGGGTGGCATGCGGGCCAGCGTCTACAACGCCATGCCAGAAGCCGGTGTCGATGCGTTGATTGACTACATGACCGTGTTTGCGAAGGAGCGGGGCTGATGATGAGTGATGAGCAGGCCCGTCTCGGGCAGTTGAGGGTCGATATTGATCGCCTGGATCAGGAAATCATGGACCTGATCAGCAAGCGCGCGGAATGCGCCCAGGAAGTGGCTCGCGTGAAGATGGAAGCCAACCCGGGTGAGGATGTATTCTTCTACCGTCCGGAACGTGAAGCCCAGGTTTTGAGGCGTATAAAGGAGAGCAATCCCGGCCCGCTGTCCGGCGAGGAGATGGCCCGACTGTTCCGGGAGATCATGTCCGCGTGCCTGGCACTGGAAAAGCCGATGCACATCGCTTTCCTCGGGCCGATTGGCACCTTTACCCAGGCGGCGGCGCTCAAGCATTTTGGGCACTCCGTGGTCAGCGTGCCTTTGCCCGCCATCGATGCAGTGTTCCGTGAAGTGGAATCCGGCGCGGCCCACTATGGTGTGGTCCCGGTGGAAAATTCCACGGAAGGCATGATCAACCATACCCTTGATATGTTCATGTCCTCTCCGCTGAAGATCTGCGGCGAAGTGCAGTTGCGGATACATCACCACCTGATGGTGTCGCCAAAGCACCAGGGGCAGGACATTGTCCGCATTTATTCCCATCAGCAGTCGTTCGCCCAGTGCCGGCAGTGGCTGGATACCCATCGTTACGGTATCGAGCGGGTCACGGTCAGTAGTAATGCCGAAGCCGCGAGGCGGGCAGCGGAAGAGCCGGGCACGGCCGCGATCGCAGGAGACATGGCAGCGGAACTTTACGGCCTGGAAATGCTGGCGACCAGTATCGAAGACCGTCCGGACAACACCACCCGTTTCCTGATCATCGGCCGTGAGGAAGTGCCGGCCAGTGGTAACGATAAGTCGTCCATTCTGGTGTCCATGCGCAACAAGCCTGGCGCGTTGTATCAATTGCTTGAGCCGTTCCACAAACATGGTCTGAGCCTGACCCGTATCGAAACCCGCCCATCGCCCAGCGGTACCTGGGCCTACGTGTTCTACATCGATTTTGAGGGCCATGTGGAAGATACGCAGGTCAGCAAGGTGCTGTCAGAGATCGATGAAGAGGCGGTCGAGTTGAAGCGCCTGGGGTCCTATCCTATTGGGGTCCTGTGACAGAAACGCAAATGACTGAGGAAGGTCGAAATGTCGATTGATTACCAAAGTCTGGCGGTCAAAGGCGTGCAGGCGCTATCCCCCTACCAGCCGGGCAAGCCCATTGATGAGCTGGCCAGGGAGTTGGGCCTGAAGCCCGACAACATCATCAAGCTGGCCAGCAACGAAAACCCTCTTGGGCCCAGCCCAAAGGCGCTGGCGGCGGTGAAGGGAGCCCTGGACGAGCTCTGTCGCTATCCCGATGGCAATGGGTTTGATCTCAAGCAGGCATTGTCGGCCCGATACGGCGTGGCGCCCGCTCAGATTACCCTTGGCAACGGTTCCAACGATGTCCTGGAGGTGATCACACGGTGCTTTGCAGATGCCTCTTCGGAAGTCGTGTTTTCCCAATATGCTTTTGCGGTATACCCGCTTGTTACCCAGGCGATCGGCGCCAAAGGTGTGTCGGTGCCCGCCAGGGACTATGGCCATGACCTCAACGCCATGGTGGAGGCGATAACAGATCGCACCGCGCTGGTGTTTGTGGCCAACCCCAACAACCCCACGGGCACGGTTCATGGCGCTGAGGCGATCGAGTCGTTTCTGGCCCGTATTCCCCCCAGGGTTCTGGTGGTTCTGGATGAGGCCTACTGTGAATACCTTCAGGGGGAGGGCTATGTGGATGGCCTGTCGTTGCTCAAGCGCTATCCGAACCTGATCGTTACCAGGACATTCTCCAAGGCTTGGGGGTTGGCATCGCTGCGAGCTGGCTACAGTGTTAGCTCGCCGGACATTGCCAATGTTCTCAATCGTGTACGTCAGCCTTTTAATGTAGATTTTCTGGCTCTGGTAGCGGCGACGGCTGTGTTGAGCGATGAAGACTATCTGCGGCGCTCCTGTGAAGTGAATGCAGCCGGGATGAAACAGCTCGAGTCCGCTTTTAACGAAATGGGGCTGGAATACATTCCGTCTGCCGGCAACTTTATTGCTGTGGATGTGGGCGATCAGGCGGCTGACATCAATCAGTCGCTACTGGAGCAGGGTGTGATTGTCAGGCCGATTGGCGGCTACGGCCTACCCAGGCATCTGCGGGTGTCGATTGGCTTGCCCGAAGAAAATGCACGGTTTATCGAAGCTTTGGCCCGTGCACTGGATACGTCCAGCGGACGGGGAGAGTAACGTGTCCGAGATTCAGCCACTGTTCCAGCGTGTTGCTGTTATTGGTCTTGGGCTGATTGGTGGTTCTCTGGCCAAAGCGATCCGCGACAATGGCCTCGCGGTTACCGTTGTGGGCGCTGACAAGCGCGCGGACGAATTGGCGCTTGGCACGGAATTAGGCGTTATTGATGAAGCTGCCGGGTCGGTTGCTGAGGCTGTGGCCGGCAGCGACCTTGTGGTGCTGGCGGTACCGGTTAAGGCAACGCGGGCAGTGCTGGCGGAAATCAGGCCCCATCTTGGCGAAAACGCCGTGTTGACGGACGTCGGCAGCACCAAGTCGAGTTTCGTCAACGATGTGCGAGAGGTGTTTGGCGACCTGCCCGCGAAAATGATACCCGGCCACCCCATCGCCGGTTCTGAAAAAAGCGGCATCCGCGCGGCCAACCCTGAGTTGTTTGCCAATCACAAGGTTATACTCACGCCGGCGGAGAACGTTGGTCAGCCCGACCTGGAGAAGCTCAGGGCATTGTGGGAAGGCTGTGGTGCGACGGTTCTGACCATGTCTGTGGCCTATCACGACGAGGTGCTGGCAGCCACCAGTCATCTTCCTCATCTTATTGCTTTCTCACTGGTGGATACCCTGGCAGGCGAGGACGAAAATCTGGATATTTTCCGCTACGCAGCGGGCGGTTTCCGGGACTTCACCCGAATTGCAGCCAGCGACCCGGTGATGTGGCACGATATCTTTCTTTCCAACCGGGATGCGGTGTTGCGGGTCATTGATCATTTTACCCACGATCTGGATCAGCTCCGTACCGCCATCGCCGATCAGGACAGTGCAACTCTGTTGCGGGTTTTCAGTCGCGCCAAGGCGGCGCGGGAACATTTTTCCAAGATGCTTTCAGGACAGGCTTACGTGACAAACAACAGTCAGAAACAGGTAACGTTCCGTCTTCAACCCGGCGGCCGGATTTCCGGCGAGATACGCGTGCCGGGCGACAAATCCATTTCCCACCGATCCATCATGCTGGGTGCTCTTGCCGACGGTATCACGGAAGTGAAAGGCTTCCTTGAAGGCGAGGACAGCCTGGCAACCTTGCAGGCGTTCCGCGACATGGGGGTGACCATAGAAGGGCCGGACGCGGGGTTTGTCCGCATTCACGGCGTCGGTATCAATGGTCTCCAGGCGCCGCGCGGCCCTTTGTACCTGGGCAATTCCGGTACTGCCATGCGCCTGTTCTCGGGCTTGCTGGCGGCGCAGCCGTTTGACTCCGAGCTCACCGGCGACGAAAGCCTCTCCAAGCGTCCCATGGGGCGTGTGGCAGATCCGCTGCGAGCAATGGGTGCGGTGATTGACACTGCCGAGGGCGGGCGGCCGCCTTTGAAAATCCGGGGTGGGCACGCGCTAACCGGCATTCATTATGAGATGCCGGTGGCCAGTGCTCAGGTTAAATCCTGCCTGTTACTCGCCGGTCTCTATGCCGAGGGCGTAACCTCCGTTACCGAGCCAGCTCCTACCCGGGATCATACTGAGCGCATGTTGGAAGGCTTTGGCTATCACGTGCATCGCGATACCGCGACGGCCAGCGTGACCGGTGGCGGTCGCTTGGCCGCCACCGCCATAGACGTGCCGGCGGATATCTCTTCGTCAGCGTTTTTCCTCGTTGCGGCGAGTATCGCCCCGGATTCCGACTTGACCATCCGCCACGTTGGCATGAACCCGACGAGAGTCGGCGTGATCAACATCCTGCGCATGATGGGGGCTAATATAGAAGTCCTCGAAGAGCGTGTGATTGGCGGGGAGCCGGTCGCTGATCTTCGCGTTCGTTCCGCCGAACTCAAGGGTATCGATATCCCTGAGGATCAGGTTCCGTTGGCAATCGACGAATTCCCCGTGCTGTTTATTGCCGCAGTCTGCGCTGAGGGCAGAACGGTTTTGCGCGGCGCTGAAGAGCTTCGCGTCAAGGAAAGTGATCGCATCCAGGTGATGGCAGACGGCCTGACCGCGCTTGGAGTGGAAACCACCGTGACTCCAGACGGTATTGTCATTGATGGTGGCCAGACGATGACCGCTGGAACCGTGAATAGCCACGGGGATCACCGCATTGCTATGGCGTTCTCCGTCGCCTCCCTGCGGGCTGAAGGGGATATCAAGGTGACCGATTGCGCCAACGTGTCCACCTCATTCCCGGGCTTTGTGGAGTTGGCAAAGCAGACTGGCATCAATATCGCCGCCGAAGGGGCTGAGTAATGGCTGAAAGCAAGGCACCGGTTATTACCGTGGACGGCCCTGGCGGTTCCGGTAAAGGCACCATTACTCAGATGCTCGCCCGCCGGTTGGGGTGGCACCTGTTGGACAGTGGCGCGCTTTATCGCCTCACGGCACTGGCTGCGGAGCGGCAGGGCGTGTCCCTGGATGATGAGCCGTCTCTGGTAAACGTCGCCGCCAGCCTCGATGTGGCGTTTGAGCCAACCCCACCAGGTGAGCCGGCAAAGGTACTGATGGCCGGTGTTGACGTCACCGCAGATATACGTACAGAAACCTGTGGCGACAATGCCTCGAAGGTGGCTGTAATGCAGCCTGTGCGCGACGCGCTGCTGCAGCGCCAGCGCGATTTCCAGAAGCCTCCCGGGTTGGTCGCGGACGGTCGTGACATGGGAACGGTGGTGTTCCCGGACGCGCCAGTGAAGATCTTCCTGACAGCCAGTGCCGAAGAGCGTGCGCAAAGACGCTACAGCCAGTTGAAGGACGCAGGGGTCGATGTTAATATTGACGCCCTTTTAAAGGAGATACGGGTGCGCGATGAGCGGGATATGAACCGCGCCGCCGCCCCGCTCAAGCCTGCAGACGATGCGCAAGTCATTGATTCGACGGGGTTGAGTATAGAAGAGGTGCTAGTCAGGGTTATGGCCGCAGCAGGTCAGGCCTGACTACACCTTTTTGTTGTTGAAATTCCGGATTCGGCGTTATCGGCCAGCCACTGGCTGGATCCGGATTGAAACTAACAGACCGTGTTGCTGGTAGCACGGAGTAAACTTGCGTTGATCACATAGGACACATAATGAGCGAGAGCTTTGCGGATCTTTTTGAAGAAAGCCTAAAAGAAATTGACATGCAACCAGGTTCCATCGTCCAGGGAACCGTTGTAGACGTCGATAACGACTGGGTCACCGTTAACGCCGGACTGAAGTCCGAAGGTGTTATCCCCGCCTCCCAGTTCCTCAATGAAAAAGGCGAGTTGGAAGTTGCTATCGGCGACGTTGTTGACGTAGCTCTCGACGCTGTGGAAGACGGCTTCGGTGAAACCCGTCTGTCCCGTGAGAAAGCCAAGCGCGCAGAAGCCTGGAAGGTACTTGAGAAGTCCTTCGAAGCTGAGGAAGTGGTTAAGGGTGTTATCAATGGCAAGGTCAAGGGTGGTTTCACCGTCGATCTGGCCGGCATCCGTGCCTTCCTGCCTGGTTCGCTGGTAGATGTTCGCCCGGTTCGCGATACCGCGCACCTGGAGAACAAAGAGCTCGAATTCAAGGTTATCAAGCTCGACCAGAAGCGTAATAACGTGGTTGTTTCCCGCCGCGCCGTTCTGGAAGCTGAAAACAGTGCTGAGCGTGAAGCTCTGCTCGAAACCCTGACCGAAGGTCTGGAAATCAAGGGTATCGTCAAGAACCTGACCGACTACGGCGCGTTCGTAGATCTGGGCGGTGTTGACGGCCTGCTGCACATTACCGATATGGCCTGGAAGCGCATCAAGCATCCGAGCGAAATCGTCAATGTCGGTGACGAGATCAACGTCAAGGTTCTGAAGTTTGACCGTGAGCGCAACCGCGTATCACTGGGTCTGAAGCAGCTGGGCGAAGATCCCTGGGTCGATATCAAGGGTCGTTATCCGGAAGGTACTAAGGTTACTGCACGTGTAACCAACCTGACCGACTACGGCTGCTTCGCTGAGCTGGAAGAAGGCGTTGAAGGCCTGGTTCACGTGTCCGAAATGGACTGGACCAACAAGAACATCCATCCGTCCAAAGTCGTTCAGGTTGGCGACGAAGTGGGTGTGATGATTCTGGACATCGACGAAGAGCGTCGTCGTATCTCCCTGGGTATCAAGCAGTGTGTTGCTAACCCGTGGGAAGATTTCTCCAGCAAGTTCAACAAAGGCGACCGTATCTCCGGCAAGATCAAGTCAATCACTGACTTTGGTATCTTCATCGGCCTGGACGGCGGCATCGATGGTCTGGTTCACCTGTCAGATATCAGCTGGAACGAGACTGGCGAAGAAGCCGTCCGTGAATACAAGAAGGGCGACGAAGTTGAAACCGTTATCCTGTCTGTTGATCCCGAGCGTGAGCGCATCTCCCTGGGCATCAAGCAGCTGGAAAGCGATCCGTTCGCCGAGTTTGTACAGCTGAACGACAAGGGCTCCATCGTGAAGGGCACGGTATCTGCGGTTGACGCAAAAGCCGCTACCATCACCCTGAACGACGAAGTTGAAGCTGTACTGAAAGCCTCTGAAATCAGCCGTGACCGTGTTGAAGACGCACGCAACGCGCTGAACGAAGGCGACGAAGTTGAAGCGAAGATCATCAGCATCGACCGCAAGAACCGCGTTATCAACCTGTCTGTGAAGTCCAAGGACGTTGAAGACGACAAGCAGGCGCTGGAAGGTGTTCGCGCCAAAGCGGCTGAATCTTCCTCTGGTGCGACCACCATCGGTGATCTCATCAAGGAGCAGATGCAGCAGCAAAACGCCAACAAGGAATAACATTTCCGGTTGGTATGAAAAAAACGGGCTCTAAGAGCCCGTTTTTTTTGTGTTTTTTTCTGGTTTGGCTAAACTAGAGGCAAGGAGCTGGTAACCGGCTATCCGATAATAATGTGAAGAGGGATGAGCCCAATGACGAAGTCTGAACTGGTAGAGCTGATTGCGTCCAAGCAGACGCAGCTTTCAGTGAAGGATGTGGAACTGGCTGTGAAAACGATTATTGAACACATGTCCCAATCACTGGCGGATGGCCAGCGAATCGAGATCCGGGGTTTTGGTAGCTTTTCATTACACCATCGCGCAGCCAGAACCGGGCGTAACCCGAAAACCGGCGAAGCCGTGCAATTACCGGCCAAATTTGTTCCGCACTTCAAGCCAGGCAAGGAGTTGCGTGAGCAGGTAAACGATAGCCTTAAAAAAGGCTTCTGATTACCCTCTTGGGGAAAGACGTTAACCAGGTCCTGAGGTAAACAACCAGGTCCGTGTGGAGCATTGCGACTATGGCCGGATTTCAGAAGGTCCTTCTCATTCTGCTGGTATTGTTTCTGGTTCTGGTAGCACTTGTTTTCTCCCTGAATAATCAGATGGCAGTCTCCCTTAATTTCCTGCTCTTTGAGACTCAGCCTCACGGTGTTGCCGTCTGGATTATCCTGTCTTTTGTGATCGGCGCTTTGATCGGAGTTCTGATTACCATGCTTGCAACCGTTCGCACATCGGTTTCCCGCCGTAACCTCGAAAAACGACTTGCTCGTACCGAGCAGGCATTGGAGAAATCCAGGGCCCAGAACGACCGGACGCTTTAATGGATATAGTGCTTCAATGGCTGCTGTTAACGGTTGCGGTGGCCGCTGGCTGGTTTGTGGGGCGAATGGGCAGCACCAGGGAACGCTCCAAAACACCGATCTCCGATGAGGAATCCGTTAAGGATCGTCTGCAATTTCTGTTCACCAACTATTCCGATCAGGCGGTTGAGAACTTCGTTCAGTCTCTGGCTGTGAACAAGGAAACGGTGGGCCTGCACCTCTCTATCGGCGCCCATTTCCGCCACAAGGGCGAGACCGACCGGGCCATTCTGATTCACCAGAACCTCCTTGCCCGACCGGAGCTGCCACCGCGTTATTCTCAACAAGTTACCTACGAGCTGGCCATTGACTACCTGAACGCAGGCCTTCTGGACAGGGCAGAAGCGTTGCTTCATCAACTGATGGGCGACAGGGAGTACGGCCGTAAGTCTTCATTGCAATTGATCGAGCTGTACCAGCAGGAAAAGGAATGGGGTAAGGCAGGGCAGGTCGCCCGTACATTGACGACCGGCGACCACGATGCCCGCATGTACAAGATGCTGGCCTATATAACCTGCGAGCAGGCTGAGGATGCCCTCAAGCACGACGACCGCTGGATGGCTCAGAAGCTGTCCAAGGAAGCGCTGGAGTACGATCGTTCCTGTGTCCGGGCCACGTTTATCATGATGAAGTTGCTCATTCGTCAGGGCAGTTACCGGGACGCGGCCAGCCAGAGCCTGAAAGTCTTCGATCAGAACCCTGAATTCGGCTCAGAAGCGGTGGACCGGCTGATGAAGCTTGAACGCGAACACGGCGATGTTGGGCGTCTGGTCAAAAAGCTTGGCAAGTTCTACGAAGCCTGGCCGAGTACGAGCTTGCTGCTGGCGCTGGTTGAAGCCGTAGAGCGCACGTCCGGCCGTATGGCTGCAATCGAGTTGCTGCGCCGGGAACTGGAAGTCCGCCCCAGCGTCCGCGGTCTGCTGCGCTTGGTGGAACTGGCGGGCTATGAGAAAGGCATGACGACGGACGAAGGCCGCCTGGTCAGCCGCATCGGTCACTTGATACTTGCCAACCGCCCGGTATACCGATGTGTAAACTGCGGTTTCTCCGGTCAGCAATTGCATTGGCTGTGCCCCAGCTGCAAGCAGTGGGAAACCGTTCGCCCAATACAGGGCGTGGAAGCTGAGTAACCCGAAAACACGACATTCTGCAGGAAACTGACCGTGCAAACCCCCGATAATCCCCGAATCATCGTTGCCCTGGATTTCCCCTCCGATCAGCCCGCGTTGGCTCTGGTTGATCAACTGGACCCTGCGAAGTGTCGCCTTAAAGTCGGCAAGGAGCTGTTTACCCGTTCAGGGCCGGCTCTGGTTCGTGACTTGCAGAGCCGCGGGTTCGACGTTTTCCTGGATCTGAAGTTTCACGATATCCCGAACACAACGTCCTCAGCCGTAGCGGCCGCGGCGGATCTGGGTGTCTGGATGGTGAACGTGCACGCTTCCGGTGGCGAGAAGATGATGACCGCCTGCCGCGACCGCCTGGAAAGCTTCGGCAAGGATCGGCCACTGCTGATTGCCGTTACTGTGCTGACCAGCATGGGGCCGGAGGATCTTGCCGGTATCGGTATCACGGATTCCCCGGAAGCCCAGGTATCCCGCCTGGCAACTCTGACCCGCAACTGCGGCCTGGACGGCGTCGTCTGCTCCGCACAGGAAGCGCCGGCGTTGAAAGCGGAGCAAGGCAAGGATTTCAAACTGGTCACCCCGGGCATCCGTCCGCTGTCTGCCGACAAGGGCGACCAGCAACGCATCATGACGCCTACAGATGCCCTCAAAGCCGGTTCCGACTACCTGGTCATCGGCCGTCCGATTACGCAGGCTGCTGATCCTCTGGCTGCGTTGGAGGCTATTCACTCTGAGGTGGTTGGCCTTTAACTTTGGTTCTTGGTCTGATTCTGTTCTAGCCTGATAGTATGGTGCTTCGGTGCGGTGGTGGCTCCCTCCCAAAAAACGCTTCTAGTACATCCATGTACGCTTGGGCTCCGCCATCCATGGCTCCGCACATTTTTGGGAGGGAGCCACCACCGCACCGGTTTGAACTTTCAGATATCGCTGTTAGGCGATTTTTATTGATAGCTGTGGTTATCGATGTTGGAGTTGTAAGCATAGGGTGCACTGGGGCAGCGTAATCTGTTTCGATAACTCCAGAGGCTGAATCAGGCGGGGTAGGGCTTCCTTCCCGAAAATGTGCGGAGCCATGGATGGCGGAGCCCAAGCGCACACGGATGTGCTTGTAGCGTTTTTCGGGAAGGAAGTCCTACCTCGCCGTGGCACCGCTACTAGCCGGCTAGAGTGCACCACACCAACAGGCTAGGGCCGAACCTAAACCCAAAGAACCAAAACGAAAAAAGCCGCTAATCCAGAGGACTAGCGGCTTTTCGGAATAGTGGCTCCCCGAGCTGGGCTCGAACCAGCGACAAACGGATTAACAGTCCGTTGCTCTACCAACTGAGCTATCGGGGAACGTCGTCGTGTGACGAGGCGCGTATATTAAGGTTACCCCAACGCCTCGTCAACCCCTTGCCAGGATTTTTAGCCCAGCGCTTTCTGCAAACGCTCAATGGCCTGCTTCAGCGTATCCAGGCTGGTGGCGAAGCTCAGGCGCATATGGCCCGGTGCACCGAAAGCGGAGCCCGGTACCAGAGCCACGCCGGCTTCCTTCAACAGCTTCTCGGCAAACTCTACGTCGTTACTGACACCCGAGTCTGCGTCAATGGCCGCCTGGAAGCTTGGGAATACATAGAAGGTCCCGTCACCGTGCAGGCATTCAACGCCGGGTAGGGCATTCAGGGCTTCTACCAGGTAGTCGTGACGTTCCTTGAACGCCGTGACCATTTCCTGCACGCAGTCCTGAGGGCCATCCAGCGCTGCCGTTGCGGCCGCCTGGGAAATCGAGGCCGGGTTGGACGTGCTTTGGGACTGGATCTTCTTCATCGCGCCGATGATTTTTGCCGGGCCAGCGGCGTAGCCGATGCGCCAGCCTGTCATCGAGTAGGCCTTGGACACACCATTGAGCACGAAAGTGCGATCGTACAGCTCCGGCGTGGCGTTCAGGATGTTGCAGAACGGCTGACCGGTCCACAGGATCGGCTCGT
>NZ_LSMM01000063.1:0-35181 GCF_001566815.1 Marinobacter sp. Hex_13 | reverse complement strand
CCAGTAAACGGCCAGACCCTCTGAACGGTTTTGCAGTCAGACTTTCCATGGTTTCTCGCTCCGCTATCGGGTTCACCTTGTGGGCGTTCCCGTTTTTGCCAAGTAATCGGTTGGATCGCTTGTTAAGTCGCTTGGGGTAAAACGAATTCGACACGAAGCTTATTTCCTCAAGTTAACTTGAGGTCAATAACCTTGAATCGAGATGCTGGCTATGGGCGACATAGCGCCGGTTAATCGGATCGGGTAATGTTTACCCAACGGGAGCACAACAATATCCAGTGGAAGGCATAAAGCGGTATCGGGTTACTGCGGGAAGCTTGCCCGATTCTGCCGGCATGGTTTATGCCGGAGAGGCCGGGTTGCCAATTTCTGCGTGGTCATTGCCTGATCCTGCAGAAAATGCCTGAGAACCCGTACAGTTCAGGTTATGAAGGATTATACTGCCGCCAAAGGGAGACCCACCGATGACTGCCAACGTTCCTGAGATTTCCGGAAATCTCACGCTCAATCTGCAGCAACAGCTCGCCCGTGTCGCCAGTCAATGGACGACACACCAGGGCATTCAGGGTTCAGCCATTGATGGCTTGGAATTGATACGCTGCAACGAACCGTCCAGCTGCGGTTCCAGTGTCTATGAACCTTCATTGTGTTTCGTGATTCAGGGCACCAAGACCATCCAATTGGGTGACCGCGAGATCACCTACCAGCCCCTGTCCTATCTGGCCAGTTCAGTCCACCTGCCTGTACTGGGGCGAATTGTTGATGCCTCGGAGGAACACCCCTATCTGGCGGTAAAGCTCAAGGTAGACCCTCAGGAAGTGGCGGAGCTGGTGCTCGAACTGGGTGACAAGGCACCCCCGCTGCACCCGACCGAATCCTGCCCGGAGGTGCAATGCGGCCTGTGTATGTCGTCGATGGATGAACGGATGCAGAGCGCGCTCTACCGGCTGCTCAGCCTGCTGGATTCGCCCGGTGATATTCCTATTCTGGCACCCCTGGCTCGGCGGGAAATCATTTATCGCGCTCTGATTGGCGAGATGGGGTCACGGATGCGTAAGTTTGCGGCCGCTGATTCCCAGGCACACCGCATTTCCACGGTTATCTCGACGTTGAAGGATCATTACGCCGAACCGCTACGAATCAGTGAACTGGCGGAAGCGGCCAATATGAGCGAATCCACCCTGTACCATAGTTTCAAGCAGGTGACCCGGATGTCGCCACTGCAGTTCCAGAAGAAGCTGCGTCTGCATGAGGCCCGGCGCCTGATGCTGACCGAGGGGCTTGAGGCTGCCACCGCCAGCTATCGGGTGGGTTACGAAAGCCCTTCGCATTTCAGCCGCGAGTACAGCCGCCTGTTCGGTGCACCGCCCAGGGCCGACGTTACGCTTCTGCGTGGCGAACACCGGACCGCAGAGCCAGTTTGACCCCTCACACTCAGGCGTAGAACAGCAGTGGCACAAACGCTACCAGTACCAGTGAAATGCCCATGGCAATCAGTGGCATGATGATACGCTCGTGGCGCTGGTAGAAGGTGCCCTCTTCCTGCTGTGCTGCCAGCACTTCCGCTTCCCCGACAACCTGCCTCGTCAACAGGTGGTTTAGCGCCACCGGCGGGCTCAGGTAACCCAGCTCGAAGGCGACCAGGGTCACCATCCAGAAGTGAATCGGGTGTATGCCACTGCTGTAGGCGATGGTGGCCACGGTGGCGGTCACCAGGATAACGGCGCCGAAGGCGTCCATGATCATGCCCAACACCACCAGGATCAGCACCATCAGCAGCATGGCAGACCAGGCACTGTCGAATGCCTGGGGGAAGGTTCCCATAATATGGGAGCGTTCGATCACCCCGCCGATACTGACCGACAAACCCAGCAGCAGCAACAGCGCGCCGATTTCCGCCGTGGTGTCGTTGGTGGCCGAGCGCAAGCTGCGTTCCAGGCCCTGGTGATTGATCTCGCCACTGGCCCGGCCTTTGCGGTTTTTCAGGCTGACATGTTCGTACAGCAGGATGGCCAGCATGATCACCGGTAACAGCCGAGGGGCAGAGAATTCATCCATCTGCACATCCAGTGCAAAACGGTACAGCAGTACCACCGCAGCGATGACCAGCGCATAAGGGATCAGATGCTTCAACGCTGACATCATGGGTGGAAAGGCCGTGGAGGCCGGAGCCAGATTGAACTTGCTCTGACGGTTCACCGTGAGGGCCACCACCGTGAACATGGTCGCGGTGAGCACGAACACCCATATACCCCAACCAAACAACTCGTCGGTGGTGACTTCCCGGTTCAGGTAGGCAATGACCACCACCAGCAGGCAGGGCCTCAGGACCACACCCATGGACCCGGACATGGCGGTTGCCGCCAGGGCCAGATGACGGCGGGCGCCGGCAGCGCGTAGTTCGCTGTAAATAACCGCGCCGGCCGCAATGACAAAGATCCCCGACGCGCCAGTGTAGGCAGTGGGCACCGCAGCCACCAACACCGCTACAACAGCAAGCATTTCAGGTGGCATGCGCCAGGGCCGGAAGACATTGAACACCAGGGTGGCCAGGCGCGTCTGCTTCAGCATCATGCCTACCCACACGTAAAGCCCGACGTTCAGGAACATGTCGGAGAGCTCCATCATTTTGCCCAGATAGATACCGATACCGGAGGCGTGACCAATCAGCGCAAAGTAAGTCCCCGAGATAAGGCACATGACGGTATAGAGAGGCACCGCCAGGAAGGCCTTGTTCAGATCGCCGCCTTCCCTCAGGTCATCCGGCACCCTGACGAGCCGATACAGGCTGGTGAGCGTCAATGCGGCAAAACCGGTAATCCACAGGTTATGGAGCAACAGCTCATCGGACGACATGGTGGTGTCGGCGCCAAAACTAGACTGGCGGAAGATCACGCTGGACCCCAGGAGCATGGCATTGGCGACGGTCTGCAGCGTGTGGGAAACCATGTAGTCCAGGCGGGTTTCCATGGCCCGCATGGCAATGTGGTGGCGAGTCAGGGTGGCGGTCACCGCGCACAGCATTACCAGGATCACCAGTATGTAGCGCTGGGACTCCAGGCCGAAGGCAATCAGGTCGGCCACAAACAGCTCCACTGCCCGGTAGGCTTTTACGCCGGGAGTAAGCTTGTCTTTGAGGTTCTCGTAACTCTGGTAGCTCTGGCGGCAATCCGCCACCGAACGTTCAATGGCCAGGCGAACTTCATCCGGGTCCTTTTCCGACTCTCCCAGCAGGGCCGCCATGGGATTGTCGGAGCCCTCTTTCGCCAACTCTTCCTGAACGGCGGCGTCGATGTCCACGTTCGGGTCACAGGTGGGTTGTACCGGGTCGACTCTCAGCTTGTAGTAGCCGCTCCACAATTGCTCGCCGCCACGCAGCATCTGATTGTGGATGTCGCTACTGGTGGAGAACAGCACCACCGACAGCAAAAGCAGACAGGCCGGCAGAGAGGACAACCACTCCAACCCATTACGTCGAAAACCACCCTGGGACATAACAGCTCACTCTGGGAACATTGATTTACAGCAGATCGTCCAGATCCATGGTTTCGACCGCTTCCTTCTCGTCGTCCCAGAAGGTACCCAGTTGCCCCATGGGCGTCCGGTGCCCGGTATTTTCCATCCACAGCCGATCGGAGATCGCCACAATCATGTCCGTGGCCATCGCATCGACAAAGACCCACTCCTCGTTCGCTGGTGTTTCCTCGATGGCCTGAGCGTGGCTACGGATCACATCGCGAAGGCGTTCTTCGTCACCTTTGTTCTGGGCCGCGATGGCGTGGAACACGTGGCTGATCCTGACACCGGCTTCCTCGCCCTGCGCGTCGGCAATTTCCAGCCGCTCAAAAGGATCCTCGCCCTCTGGCAGTGCTCCAGGAATCATTGCCCAGACCGTCGCACGCAGTGCCATGGGAGCCCCCCACCATTTGTCGTTTTCCAGACAACGGGTCGCGCGAGAAACCGTGGAGCCGATGTTCTTGGGGACGCCAATGGACGAGGTGGACTGAATTTCAGCGTTCAGGGCCTGCAAGCCCGACAACAAGCCCGCCATGTAGATGAACTCGCCCAGGTCGTCATCGAAATCAGGGCACTCACCTGCATCGGGTTTGCCATAGAAGGCGTTATGGTGCTTCCAGCCCCGGTGATAGCGTTTGGCGGCCAGGGAAAGCGCGCGCTTCTGGCGAATCATGGCGTCTTCCGCTTCTTCCGCGTCCATCGCACGCAGGGCGGCCAGACCATCCAGTTCGTGTTCCCGTGCCTGCTCCTCTGCACACCCGCCAGCCGAGAGGTACAGCATCACCGCCAGTTGGTCAGGTTCACTGGTAACCCGGCCAAAAGACATCAGCAGGGGCGCGGTGGCCTCACTCATGGCGCACCCCATGGCGAGGTCGTCACTTTCCAGTAGATAGGGCACGGTGTGATTGCGGGAAAAGCCCTGCATCACGTCGCCGGTGGTTTTATAGATCATGTTGTTGACGACACCACAACCACTCAAAACCACACTGGCAAGCACAGCGGCCATTGCACTACGGAAACGTGTATTGCCCCGATGAGCCTGACTGACAGGTTTCTGAATACTCGTCATAACGTTGTACCTTCTACTCTTCTGCGTTTTTGTTGTTCGGAGCGTTGGTTCAGAACCGGAGTGTCACCAGGCCAGGGCCGCACTCACAATCTGTTACGGTTTGTAACCGAATCGGCATTATCGCCGACAACTCCCTGTTTTTATGAGACACATCCCGCAAATGGAAACGGCGCTTCAAATGCATTTCAATTGCCGGTTTGCACATTGGCCCGCAAACCGCTATAGCTTTGATCAGCCGACGGCGTCGCATCCGTCGGCCAGTGACCAAAAACGACAAAAAGGAGTACCTGATGCGCAAACCTGAACTTGCCGCCGCCGTTGCGGATAAAACCGGACTGTCCCGGGACAAAGCCAGCGAAGTCATTACCGCTGTTACTGACCAGATTTCCGCCGCCGCGGCCCGTGGCGAAGACACCACTCTGATTGGCTTCGGCACCTTCAACATCCGCAGCCGTGAGGCTCGGGATGGCCGTAACCCTCAAACGGGTGCAACCATCAAGATACCCGCCAGCAAAACTGTCGGCTTCAAGGCAGGTAAGGCACTGAAAGACTCCATCCGTTAAAGCGATAACCGGGGCCCGCCCGGGCCCCTTTCATTGTCGGCTCAGGAGGCGCACTCGGAACGGGCACCGTCCACCCGGCAGCGAATCGCCTTCATCAGACTGATCGCACGCTCGTCGTAGACACCATCTTCCAGCAACGACAACCGCACCTTGCGCAGCATCTTGTCGTATTCGGCAACGTCTTCCTGTGGCGGATGCATCCAGATGTCGTCGGGGATACCGGCTTCGGCTTCGGCAATGATTTCATAGGCCTCGTCAATACGCTTGATGGCCTGGTCACGCACCATCTGGCCGGCGTCGTCCGGGAAGCGGTCTCGGTGGATGATCACCTGGAAGTTCATATAGGCCAGGGCGTACTTGAATACGCCACCGTTCGGGTTCACGCCCTTGTAGAGTTCCAGGGGCGAATAAGCAACCGCCGGAGCGTAGGCCAGGTCAACACTGCCGTTGTTGAATTTGCCAGCAAAGTTGGCGGAGTTGGAGCCCACTACAGATGCCCCTACGTGGCGCACCATGCGCACGGACGCGGTATCGAAATCCAGCGTGGCAATGCGCTTGCCCTGAAGTTTTTCCACTGAATCAATGGCCCGATCCCGGGTGTGGAGATACACCGCGCCACCGGGGAATACGCCAGCCACTTCGTAGTCACCGTCAATCAGGAACGGGCGTGCCTTTTCCTGGCTGAGGGTGTTGTACAGCAGCCGCATTTCCTCTTCACCGGGCACAGCGCCCATGGCTTCCAGGGTACCGGTAAACTTGTTGAATTCGCGGGCACGGGTACCGGTGAGCAAAACCGCATCGCACTGCCCGGCCTTGAAGTCCTCGGCCGCGACTTTCTCGTCGGTATAAGCACGCAGGTCCAGCTTGATACCTTCCTTAAGGGCTACCGGCTGGAAGGTTTTGGTAATGGCAAACAGGGGACCGTTGGCACCGACCGGATCAAACACACAGAAGCTTCGCTCCATGATGTCTGATTCCGCCTGGACGAACGGCGACAACGCAAGAGTGGCACACAGGGCTGCCACCGCAGTGGCCTTTCGCGGGAGGTTGACTGATTTCACGGGGATGACTCCTGAATTATTATTGTTGGGCGACGGCACATCCACATGTGCACAGGTCACCGCATTCCTTCGCCGAGACTATGCCGGCGATGGTAAGAATACGTTGGCACAGGTGCCTGTCTTCAAGGGCTCTGGGGCAAAAAGGTAAGGAACTGTGACGGGCTCGACAGAGGTTACGCAACCTCTGCCACACTTTGCCAATATGAAGCGATATGAAGGCGGGAGCTACAGGTCAGATTGAGGCCACGCCTGCCGCCCATCGCACAGAGTCAGGCGAACAACGCCCGGGAGGGCCTTTCCTGGCAGCGGCACATGACGCCCAACAGAGCTGAGGCTGCTGTCGTTGGGAACCCAGGTGGCATCGGGGTCAAACACACACAGGTCTGCAACCGCACCCTGCCGGAGCTCGGCAGAACGGCCAATCACTTCAGCCGGGCCACCAGTCAGCGAGCGGATCAGGCTAGCCATGTCCAGCTCGCCACGTTCGACCAGCAACAACCCCATAGACAGCGTGCTTTCGATGGTGGACAGGCCCGGTTCCGTCGCCGCCAAAGGCGCCTGTTTGGCAGCGGAATCGTGGGGCTGGTGCTGGCTGGTGATGGCGTCGATCACGCCATCCCGCACACCGCCGAGCAACGCCTGGCGGTCTTTTTCAGAGCGCAGTGGCGGTCGCACGTGATAGCGGCTGTCGAATCCTGACAGGGCGTCCTCGGTGAACATCAACTGGTGCATGGCCACATCGGCGGTCACTGCAATGCCACGTTTGCGGGCATCGGCCAGCATTTCCACGCTGCGGGCACAGGAAAGCTGGCCAAGGTGCAGTCGAACCCCGGTTTCCTCCGCCAACAACAGCATTTCCATGATCGCGGCGGTTTCCGCCACCTCCGGGATACCCAGCAGGCCCAACCGCGAAGCCACCAGGCCGTCGTGGGCGTAGCCGTCCGCTGCCAGCGCCTGGTTCTCGGGGCTGAACATCACCGTCAGGCCAAATGTCCGGGCATAGGCCATACAACGGCGCAACACTCTGGCATTTTTCACCGGGCGGGCTCCATTGCCCAGTGCGATACAGCCAGCACCGGCCAGGCCGGCCATGTCACTGAGCAGTTCGCCTTCCAGGCCACGGGTTATTGCGCCAACCGGCAATACCCGCACCGAAGAGCGCTTCGCGGCCACGTCCAGGATCAGGTTGGTCACCGCGCCGGAGTCATTGACCGGCGAGGTGTCCGGTGAGGCACACAGGGTTGTGAAGCCGCCATGAGCGGCGGCGAGGCTTTCCGAGGCAATATTGCCTTTCTGGCCGTTGCCCGGCTCACGCAGGTTGCAGCACAGATCCACAAATCCGGGTGTCAGGAGGCAGCCTGTGGCGTCGAAATCGTGGTCGGCGGGTTCCTTTTCGGCCGCTTCACCCAGGGCGGCGATTCGCCCGTCACGGACCAGAACGGTGGTTTCAGCGTTGGTGTCGGCTAGGCGGCCACCGATAATCTTAAGGCTGCTCATCCCCGGGCCCTCCCCGCCAGTTTGCGACTGCGCTCGGCCATCTGACCTCCCATGGCCATGGACATCACCGCCATACGAATGGCGATACCGTTAGTGACCTGATTGAGGATCACGGATTGTGGCCCGTCGGCGACTGCGGACTCGATTTCCACACCCCGGTTGATCGGCCCCGGGTGCATGACGATGCATTCAGGATGGGCCAGCGCCAACTTCTCCTGATTCAGGCCGTAGAGCCGGTAAAACTCGCGTTCGCTGGGCAGCAGTGCACCCTCCATGCGCTCTTTCTGAAGGCGCAGCATGATCACCACGTCCAGATCCTTCATACCCCGGGTCATGTCATATTCCACAGTGCACCCCAGGCTCTCAACGTCCCTTGGTAGCAGGGTGGCGGGCGCAATAACGCGCACTTCAGCAGCGCCCAGTTCATTCAGGGCACGAATCTGGGAACGGGCCACCCTCGAGTGCAGCACATCACCGACAATCGCCACTTTCAGGCCTTCAAATCCGCCCTTGTGCTGGCGAATGGTGAGCATGTCCAGCATGGCCTGGGTTGGGTGGGCGTGGCGGCCGTCGCCGGCATTAATAATGGCAACTCCAGGGGTAACGCTCTCGGCGATAAAATGGGGGGCACCACTCTGGGAATGGCGCACCACGAACATATCGCTGGCCATGGCTTCCAGGTTCAGCAGTGTGTCCGACAAGGATTCGCCCTTGGACGTTGCGGACGTGTTGATGTCCAGATTGAGCACGTCGGCTGACAGCCGTTTGGCAGCCAGTTCGAAGGTGCTGCGGGTGCGGGTACTGGATTCGAAGAACAGGTTGACCACGGTGCGACCCCGCAGCAGTGGCACCTTCTTGATGCTGCGCTCCCCCACTTCGATAAACGAATCCGCGGTATCCAGGATTTCCGTCAGCAGCGCGCGGTTCAGACCGTCGAGGGTCAGGAAATGGCGTAACTGGCCGTCCGCGGTCAGCTGCAGGGAGGTTTGTGAGGGATCGGTTGCCGTCATGGGTCGCCTGTTGATGTTATGCGTTCGCTGATTAGTGGCCTGTTTCCTGGAGTTCTATGTGCAGTGGGTCCGGCCCGCGCAGTTTGACACGCTGATGCGACTGCAGGGCAAGCACCCGTCCGGTTACATCTGGCTGAACGGGCAGCTCCCGAGCGCCCAGATCCACCAACGTGGCGAGGATGATACTCGCCGGCCGGCCATAATCGAAGATTTCATTCATGGCCGCGCGAATGGTACGGCCGCTCATGATCACGTCATCGATCAGGATAATGTCTCGGTCTTCGGTGCTGAACGGCAGGCTGGAGGGCTTCACTTTCGGGTTCAGCCCTATGCGGCTGAAGTCGTCACGGTAGAAGGAAATATCCAGTTCCCCCCAGGGTTCCTGGAGACCCAGGCGTTTACTCATGACATCCGCCAGCCAGACACCACCGGTACGAATGCCAATGAGCGCCGGGGAGGTTACGCCCCGCTCTTCCAGTTTCTTGCGCAGGCCAGCTTCCAGGTCATCCAGCAGCCGGTCGATTTCAAGCAATGCAGTCATTTAAATCCCCATAGTCAGCAGCCCGGGCCCGGTCAGGACGAACGAGACTCCTGCTGGTGAAACCAGGTTTCCAGAATCAGAACGGCGGCGCGGTCATCGACGCCATCGCGACCGAAATCACGGCTGCCACCGGACGCCATTACATCGCCCTTGGCCTCAAAACTGGTGAGACGTTCGTCCACCATCTCAACCTCGACGTGAAAGCGACCATGCAGGCGTTTGCCAAATTTCCGCGCCCGTGCACACATGTCATTTTCAGTGTCATCCATGTTCAGGGGCAGGCCGACCAGCACCCGGTCCGGCTGCCATTCTTTCAACAGCCGACCAATCTGTTCCCAGTCGGGAACCCCATCACGGGCCGGCAGCATGGTCAGAGGCTTGCCAGTCCCCAGAATTTCCTGACCACTGGCCACACCGATCCGGCGGGTACCAAAATCAAACGCCATTACACGCCGGTTGCCAGCCTCAGGCATGGCCCACAAACTCACTGAGCTGGTTGAGATCAATGCCAATAAGCTTGAGCACGGCCTGATACCGGTCTTCCCAGGGTGTCCTGAACAGGATATCGGCGGTGGCGGGGCAGGTCAGCCAGGCGTTGCTGGAGAGCTCTTCTTCCAGCTGTCCCTCACTCCAGCCGGCATAGCCCAGGCACACGAGGTAATTCTTCGGCCCCCTGCCTGCACCAATGTCAGACAGCACGTCACGGGAGGTGGTCAGCAAGACGTCGTCAGCCACCTGCGCAGTGTTCTGCCAGCCTGCGTCCGGGGAATGCAGCACAAACCCGCGCTCGGGCTGAACCGGGCCGCCTCCGTATACTGGCACGTCGAGCTCGCCACCCTCCATGTCCAGCTGCTCCAGAATTTCCCCCAGGTGGATGTCCAGAGGGTGGTTCACCGTCAGCCCCAGGGCGCCTTCATCCGAATGCTCGCACAGATAGATCACTGCACCGTGGAAACGTGGATCCTGCAAATAAGGAGACGCCACCAGAAACTGGTGCCGCAGACTGTGTGGAGAGTGTTTTGATGCTGTCATCCCGATGTCAGCCCCCGCCGTTCGAATACCCAGGTGCGGATAATTTCCAGTTCATCGACATTCTCTCGCATCTCATCCGGGAAAGGCGCGAAAGGTGCTGCCATTCTCACGATGCGTATTGCCGCATCATCAAGCACACTACTGCCAGATGATTCGAGTATAGCCAGTTCCTTTATTGTGCCATCCTCCCTCATGGAAACCAGCATCCGCAGAGTGCCATAGATTCCGGCTCGCCTGGCCTCGGTAGGATAGTTGATATTGCCGACACGGGTTACCTTGCTGACCCAGTTCTGAACGTACCAGGCGTTGGTCGATTTCAACGTCGAGGCCGCGGTTACCCGCATGACCCGGGGTTTCTTGGCGTAGGCCCTGCGCTGCTGATCAAACCGCGCCTCCAGACTGGCAATTTCCAGGCTGCGCTCCATCAGGCTTTTCTTTTCCTTCACTGGTAGCGGCTCTTCCGATGTTGGTTCCGCTGCCGAGGGCTCTGATACCTGGCGTTCATTCTGAGCCTGTGTCTGCACCACCGGCTGTTCCTGTTCTTGCCTGGGCTCAACACGAGACGGAGGTTCCGGCTGAACCTCAGCGAACTCCGGCTGGCTGACGTCGGAAGGCTGCGGCGTGGTCATTTCCACCGGCTCATCCTCGGTACCACTGCCTTTCTGGCTGGTCTGGGCCAGGAAATCAGCCTCCTCCGGATCGGTTTCGTCGTCAAACTGGGAAAGTGTGATTTCCATGGTCTGAGCCGAGGAGCGCGGAGACTCGGGCGCAAAGGTAATACCCAGCACCACGATGGCGTGGAGCGCCAGCGCCATGAAGAGCGTGAACGAAAACCGATCAAAATCGCTGACCTGTACTGCCATTCCTGCTATTTACCCTCGGTTAGACCTGGCTGGAGGTCATTATTTCAGACGGCGCTCGATGGCATCCAGCAACTGGCTGGAAATATCGATGTCGTAGGCGGCATCCAGTTCCCGAATACAGGTGGGACTGGTGACATTGATTTCAGTGAGGTAGTCACCGATGACGTCGATGCCGACAAAAATGAGCCCTTTTTCCTTGAGCACTGGCGCCACGCGGTCACAGATCTCCCGATCGCGTACCGTGAGTTCACGACCCTCTCCTCGCCCGCCAGCGGCCAGGTTTCCACGATTTTCACCCTGCGAGGGGATACGCGCAAGCGCGTAGGGAATCGGCTCGCCGTCGATCAGCAGGATGCGTTTATCGCCCTGCTTGATCTCGGGTATGTATTTCTGCGCCATGGCCTGGTGGGCGCCATAGTTGGTCAGGGTTTCAATAATCACCCCAAGGTTGTCATCGTTTTCCTTGACCCGGAAGATGGAGCGCCCGCCCATACCGTCCACCGGTTTCATGATGACATCACCATGCTCGGCGTAGAATTCCTTGAGTCGCTCAGCCGAGCGGGTAACGATCAACGGCGGCGTGCAGTCCTCAAACTGGGCGGCGAACAGCTTTTCGTTACAATCCCGCAGCGTGGAAGCCGGATTGACCACCAGGGCGCCCTGCTGCTCGGCAATTTCCAGAATGAACGTGGCCATCAGGAACTCCCGGTCCACCGGTGGGTCCTGACGCATCAGGATGACGTCAAGATCACCAAGCGCCCGGTCCTGGGCGCCACCGAAACCGAACCAGTCTTGTGGGTCCAGGTGTACGGTCAGGTCACGGGTTCGCGCCCTCGCCTGTCCGCCCTTGAGGTACAGGTCCGGTAGCTCCATGTACTCGATTTCCCAGCCCCGCTTCTGCGCCGCCAGCAACATGGCCAGAGAGCTGTCTTTCTTGAAATGGATCTTTTCGATGGGGTCCATCACGATGCCGAGTCGGACTGTCATATTGCCTCGCCAGGTAAAAGGTTGAAAACACGAACCGGTCTGCAGAGCGATCCTGGGAATAAGTGCTATGCTGTGGACACAGATGGTATTGTACCCGAGCCGCGAATGCATCCGGAGAAATCCCGTATCAATTACGTGACTTTCCGGGCAGAAGTACATTTGGTCACAAAGTTATACTTTTTATCCGGCCGCCAATACTCTATAAATGAGCGGGATTTATAGAACATCGTTAATGTTTGTGTTAAAAACCCCGGTTGAAAATAACGACAGTCGCTGAGCGCAAGGCAGTTGGACAATGGATGACAACTTCGAGAATCTGAAGATTATGGTGATCGACGACAGCAAGACCATTCGTCGCACCGCCGAAACCCTTCTTAAGAAAGTCGGTTGCGAAGTCATTACCGCAACGGATGGCTTTGACGCTCTGGCGAAAATCGCCGATTCCCAACCCAATATCATTTTCGTCGATATCATGATGCCCCGGTTGGACGGCTACCAGACCTGCGCACTGATCAAGAACAACTCCTCTTTCAAAAAGACGCCGGTCATCATGCTCTCCAGTAAAGACGGACTGTTCGACAAGGCCAAAGGCCGGATTGTCGGTTCAGACCAGTATCTGACCAAACCGTTCAGCAAGGACGAGCTTCTAAACACGATTCGCCAGTATGTTCCCCAGGCGGAACAATAAAACTGCTGCAGCAAAGAACTATTGAGGACACCATGGCCCGCATTCTGATTGTTGATGATTCCCCGACCGAGGTTAAGAAAATCTCGACCATTCTGGAAAAGCACAAGCACGAAGTGCTGACCGCTGACAACGGCGCCGACGGCGTTGCCAAGGCACGCGCTGAAACACCAGATCTGGTCCTGATGGACGTCGTCATGCCCGGCCTGAACGGCTTCCAGGCAACTCGTCAATTGACCCGCGCCCCGGAAACCGCTTCCATTCCGGTGGTGATTGTCACCACCAAGGATCAGGAAACAGACCGCGTATGGGGAACACGCCAGGGTGCAAAGGGTTACCTCGTCAAACCTGTCGTTGAAGACGACCTGATCAAAACAATCAATAGCCTGATTGCCTGATCCCCAACCGTGGAGTAAGCATGTCCGCCCAGGCCGCCCCTTTTGCCGTTCTGACGGATATCGCCCGACGCAGCCGTGCCATGGCTGCCGGTCTGCCGGAACAACAGGAAGCCGTTGAACTCTGGAACGGAATCGGATTTGTTCTGGCGGGTGAGCGTTACGTAGCGCCCATGGGTGAAGTCACTGAAATTCTCCATGTCCCCCGCTATACCCACATACCGGGGGTTCATCCGTTTATGATGGGCGCTGCCAACGTGCGTGGCCGCCTCCTGCCACTGGTCGACCTTGCCGGCTTTTTTGAAGTTCCCCGTTCTTCTCGCAGCACCCGCGAACGCAGGGTGCTGGTTGTCGAACAGGGGGACGTATTCAGTGGCCTGGTGGTCGACAGCGTCTCAGGCATGCAGTATTTCGCAGTGGACAGCTTCGTGGCATCGCCACAGGATGTGCCTGCAAGCGTTCAGCCGTTTGTGAATGGCGGCTACGAGCGTAACGAGGAAGTCTGGAAAGTGTTTTCCGCCGCCGAGCTTCTCGGTGACGAACGCTTCCTGGATGTAGCGCAATGGTAAGGGTGGTGACATTGGCAGGAACATCTTCCCGCCTGCCCAACGCCCGCAGAAACAAACTTGCCACTATTACGAAGAGGCCGGGAGCCAGAAAATGAAAAATAGAGCCGGAAGACTCAGTATGGGACAGGGAGGCAACAAACTGGTTGCCGGCCTGATTGCCGCGCTGATCGCATTGACCGTCCTGCTCGTTGCGGTGCTGTTCATTATCAATCGGGACAGCCAGAACGATCAGGAATACATCGCTCACTCAGCCGAACTGAGGGTGCTGTCTCAGGAAATCGCGAAAAACGCGACGGAAGCCGCCGGTGGTACCGCGTCAGCTTTCGACGCACTGCGACGTTCCCGTGACGAGTTCGAACGGTTGTGGGGCTATGTAGTTGACGGTAATCCGGAAACCGGCCTGCCCCCAAGCGAGGTTGCACAGGACAGCAACGTGCAGGCGACCTGGGAATCGGTTCGTGACAACGCCGACAGCATCCTGTCCACCCAGGACGCGGTACTCGGCCTCCACGAAGTGGCACGGACCCTGAACGAAACCATTCCGCAGTTGCAGGTGGAATACGACGACATCGTTCAGATCCTGCTGGATAACAACGCACCCGCTGAACAGATCGCACTGGCACAGCGCCAGTCCCTGCTGGCGGAACGGATTGTGCGCTCGGTTAACAACGTACTTTCCGGTGACGAAGACGCGGTTATCGCCGCTGACCGGTTTGGCCGCGACGCCAGCCTGTTTGGCCGGGTTCTAGACGGCCAGGTCAATGGCAACCCGGCCATGGGCATCTCCCAGGTAAACGATGAAGATGCCATCTACGGCCTGGAAGCCGTTGGCGAACTGTTTGAATTCGTTTCCCAGAACGTAGACGCCATCCTTGAAGCCTCTCCCGACCTCTTCAAGGTGCGTACTGCGGCCAGCGACATCTTCCAGAACTCACAGGTTCTGCTGGACGAACTGTCGGTTCTGTCCGAGAAATTCACCGGCCAGGCCGGATCCCGTTTCGTCAGCCCCACGCTAGCATTCATCATCCTGGCCGCGATGGTCGGTATCGTTGTGATGATCGGTGTGGTGCTCTACCGCGAAGCCCAGGAGCGTCTGGCAACGACCCAGGAACAGAACGAGCAGAACCAGAACGCGATCCTGCGACTGCTGGACGAACTGGCTGACCTGGCGGACGGTGACTTGACCACGGAGGCCACGGTTACCGAGGACTTTACCGGCGCCATCGCCGACTCCATCAACTACGCGATCGACCAGATGCGTGGACTGGTACAGGCGATCCGTGGTACTGCGGTACGGGTAGCGTCAGCCGCCCAGGAAACCCAGGCCACAGCAATGCACCTGGCGGATGCTTCCGAGCACCAGGCCCAGGAAATTGCCGGCGCCTCTGCCGCTGTGAACGAGATGGCCGTGTCCATCGACCAGGTATCTTCCAACGCGGCTGAATCCTCCGCGGTTGCGGAACGGTCGGTTGCGATCGCGAAGAAAGGCGCGGAAGTGGTACAGAACACCATCCGCGGCATGGACAACATCCGTGAGCAGATCCAGGAAACCTCCAAACGGATCAAGCGTCTGGGTGAATCTTCCCAAGAAATCGGTGACATCGTATCCCTGATCAACGACATCGCCGACCAAACCAACATCCTGTCCCTGAACGCCGCGATCCAGGCCTCCATGGCCGGTGACGCAGGCCGAGGCTTCGCGGTGGTTGCGGACGAAGTTCAGCGACTGGCGGAACGTTCCTCTGCAGCAACCAAGCAGATTGAGGCACTGGTTAAGACGATCCAGTCAGACACCAACGAAGCCGTTATCTCCATGGAACACACCACCGCCGAGGTGGTCCGTGGTGCACGTCTGGCACAGGACGCGGGTATTGCGCTCGAGGAAATCGAGAACGTATCCATGTCCCTGGCGGAATTGATCCAGAACATTTCCAACGCCGCCCGTCAGCAGTCGTCCTCTGCGGCGCACATTTCCAACACCATGAACGTCATCCAGGAAATCACCTCGCAGACGTCCTCCGGTACCAACGCGACCGCGAAGTCTATCGGTAACCTGGCAGAAATGGCGTCTGAACTGCGGTCCTCTGTTGCGGGCTTCACACTGCCCGAAGAAGAGTCGGCCGATCAGGAAGAAGAGGAAGACAGCGACGTACCGGTGGTGAGCTGACAACCGCTCCGAGGCTGCTGACAGTTTATGGCTGAAACACGCAACCATCTGTCACCTGCCGAAGGCATCTGGTCACTGCGCCGACTTCCCGATATGGACGAGGCGCAGTTCAACCAGTGGCAGACGCTGCTTGAACATCGTACCGGCATTACCCTGTCTTCCGGGCGCAAATCGTTTCTCGAGACCAACCTCGGGATTCGCATGCGGGAGATTGGTTGCAGTAGTTATCAGGCCTATTACGAGAAGATCATATCCGGCCCGGACGCTGTCGTTGAATGGTCCACCCTGGTGGATCGTCTGACGGTTCAGGAAACCCGGTTCTTCCGGGATCCGGATGCCTTCCGGCTGGTGTCTGACTATGTGCTTACCCGGCCCCGGGAGACGCTGAAACGGCGCCCTCTGGAGGCCTGGAGTGTGGGATGTTCCACCGGCGAGGAACCCTACACGCTGGCCATGCTGCTGAATGAGAGTATGGAGGGGTTGTCGCTACAACCATTGTTTGGCGTTACCGGCTCCGATATCAGTAAACCGGCCATCGACAAGGCCCAGTCCGGCCTGTTCAGTGCCCGCAAGCTGATGGGAATGGATGATGCCATGAAAGCCCGGTATTTCCGGCCGGCGGAACGGAACAACGTCGAGATTATAGAAAGCATCCGGGAGCGGGTGTGTTTCACCAGACTGAATGTGCTGGATCTGAAACACGCTCCGATGCATGGAATGAACATTATCTTCTGCCAGAACCTGCTGATTTATTTCCGGCGCTGGCGCCGGCGGGAAATCGTGAAAAGGCTTGCAGAGCGGCTGGCGCCCGGGGGGTTGCTGGTCCTGGGCCAGGGAGAGTTGACCGACTGGCAGCCCCCTGGCTTACAGAGGGTACCCTCGGAACATGTGCTGGCGTGGATCAAACGCCAGACTGACGAAGAATAACCGGAGTGGTTATGGGCAATCACCATGACAGCATCGCCCTGGACTGGGTTCGGGGCGAAATACAGGACACGTTGACCCAGGGTCAGCACGCACTGGAAGCGTATGTCGAGAATCGTGACGACACCGCGCGCCTGCGCTTCTGCCTGAACTATCTCCACCAGGTTCACGGTACCCTGCAGATGGTCGAGCTTTACGGCGCGGCCCTGCTGACCGAGGAAATGGAGAAACTGACCCAGGCGGTCCTGAACGAAACCGTCGCCAGTGTGGACGATGCCGTCGATGTGCTGATGCAGGCCATCCTGCAACTGCCCCAGTATCTGGAGCACCTGGCCAGTAGCAAAGACGATTTCCCGATGGTGCTACTGCCATTGCTGAACGATCTCCGTGCTGCACGGGGTGAGTCCCTGCTGTCCGATACATCGCTGTTCAAGCCAGACCTGTCGCCCTCACGGGCAACGGCTGCCGCCAATGTGTCCCAGCGCCTTCAGGATCCGAAGGTACTTGGACATATCCGCAAATTGCGCCAGATGTATCAGTTCGCCCTCGCTGGCGTGATTCGCGAGGCCGACCTGGACGCCCATTTCGATTACATGCAGAAGGTGATCCAGCGGCTGATCCGCCTGTGCCAGAAAACGCCCCGGGGCGAACTCTGGAAAGCAGCCGGAGCATTCGTGGAAACGCTCCAGCAGCATGCGAACCCGGTCAATACAGCCGTGAAGTCCCTGTTGCGCGAGCTGGACGCCGAAATCCGCCGTCTTACAGACGAGCACATTGATATCCTGCAGCAGGCGGTTCCAGAAGCTCTCCTGAAACATCTGCTCTACTACGTTGCTCGTGCTCGCGATCTCGATACACCACTCGTGAGGGAACTGCGCGACAGTTACCGGCTCGATCACGCACTGCCTTCCGACGATGATGTGGACGCCGCCAAGAACCGGGTTTCGGGCCCAGGGCGTGACGCCATCCACTCGGTGGTCAGCGCCCTCAACGAAGAATTGGCCAAACTCAAAGACCAGCTCGATCTGTTTGTGCGCTCCGAGCTACGCCAGAACGATGAACTGGAAGAACTGCTTCCGGGCCTGCGCCAGGTCGCCAATACCCTGGCGGTGCTAGGCCTGGGCATACCCCGCAAGGTCATTACCGAACAGATCGAACTGGTGGAGAAGCTGGCCAACCAGTCTGACTCGGTGGATGACGGCACCCTGATGGATATTGCCGGCGCTCTGCTCTACGTCGAAGCCAGTCTGGCTGGCCTGGACAGTGACCGACAGTCGGAATCGGATGCCACCGGCGACGACACCCAAACCATCAACCTTGGCTCCCGCGAACTGGGTGAAGCCAGCAGCGCTTTGCTGCGGGAGTCCCGCAATACGCTGGAGCAGGTAAAAACGGCCATCGTCAATTTCATCGCTTCCCAATGGGAAACCGGTGAAATCGAACACGTCCCCGGCCTCCTGCACAGCATCCGTGGTGGCCTGAGCCTGATTCCCCTTGACCGCGTGGCCGACATGCTCGCCTCCGCCGAACGTTACATCACCGACGTACTGCTGGGGGGCAAGCAGGTTCCCGACTGGAAACAGCTCGACACGCTGGCCGACGCTATTACCAGTATTGAGTATTATCTGGAGCGGCTCGCCGAGGGCATCAGCGACAATGAGAGCGTACTCGGGGTTGCCGAGGCCAGCCTGAACTCCCTGGGCTTCCCGGTTGGCGAGGAGCCTACCTGGCAGCATCCAACAGCTGACGACGTGCCGGTTATTGATTCGGAAGTACCCGTCGAATCGGTAGAAGCCGAATCCAAGAGCTCCGATAAAGAACTGCTGGATGATGAGATCCTCGGCATTTTCATTGAGGAAGCCGAAGAAGTCCTGGAAACCATCAATGAATTCTATCCTCGCCTGCGCCAAAACCACGACGATCGCGACGCACTGACTGAAGTCCGCCGCGCGTTCCACACCCTCAAGGGCAGTGGCCGGCTCGTGGGCGCAACCAGCATCGGTGAACTGGCATGGTCTGTGGAAAACCTGCTCAACCGGGTGATCGACCAGACGCTACGACCCACCGATGACATGTTCAGCCTGATCGATGACGTCAACAGTCGAATACCTGCGCTGATCAACGACTTCCGTGACGGACAGGCCGATGGCGAGGTTGGAGAGCTGATTGAACGCGCTGAAGCTCTGTCTACCACGCGAAAAACTGACATCGACACCGCATCGGAAGACGGCGGTTCAGCGGATGATGAGCCACCCGCTATCGACAGTGGCAACGACGGCGAGGCTGTCAGTACCGGGCAACCGTCCGCAGCTGAGGTTGAGTTTGACGATGACCTTATCGACGATGAAATTCTCGAGATCTTTATCGAGGAAGCCGGTGAGGTACTGGATACCGTTCGCGAATACCTGCCCATGTTGCTACGTCAGCACGACGACCGCACGGCGCTCTCGGAAGTCCGGCGCGCTTTCCATACCCTGAAGGGAAGCGGTCGGATGGTGGGTGCGCTGGTTGTCGGCGAACTGGCCTGGTCTGTTGAGAACATGCTGAACCGCGTGATTGACGGCAGCATTTTCATGAACGACGACATTGCGGCGCTGCTGGAAGACGTTACCGCGGCCCTGCCGGAATTGGTTGACGATTTCGAGAAACGCCAGCCCCCTTCCCGCGATACATCGAGCATGGAAGCACGCGCCAACGCTCTGGCAAACGGCGAAATTCCCGATGCCAGCACCATGCCTCCGTCTGAGCCACAGTCAGGAGCGACGAACGGAGAAGCCGAGCCAGAATTGACAGCAGCGGAAGAGGAAGACGACACCGTCGTCGACCCAGTGCTGCTGGATATTTTCGAAAGTGAAACCGAAACCCACTTGCAAACCCTGAGGGATTTCCTCGATGCCGCAGGCGACAAAGCGAGCGTTGCTTATACCGATGACCTGTCTCGCGCGCTTCATACCCTCAAAGGCAGCGCACACACCGCCGGTATCGCACCTATTGCCGCGGTGATCACGCCCCTGGAACGCTTCGTCAAGGAAGCCCGGGCACAAAACAAACGGGCCGATCGCGACGCTATAAGCCTGATTGGCGATACTTGTCATTTCCTGACCCAGGGCCTTGGCCAGATTCGGGAGAATCCCCAGGCGGACCTGCCGGGCACCGAAACCTTCCTGGCAAAACTGGAGCAGGTCAGCAATGCCACCCTGCGTGGCGATGGCTCCCGAACCGATGAACCGCAAGAAAACGCACGACCGCAACTGGTTCAGCTGTTCCTGAACGAAGGTCTGGATATCCTGCTGGATGCCGACCGGATTCTTGATGAGTGGTCGGAAAATCCCGAAGCAACCTCCGCCCTGGACACCCTGCGCAAGGAGCTGCACCTGCTCACCGAGGGCGCTCAGGACGCCGGATTGGCCGATGTTGCTGAGCTGTCAGGTGCTCTGAGACAGGTTTACGAGCGTGCCTCAAACCCCGATTTTGTTCCCGATTCGCCTTTCTACGACAGTGTGCGTGCAGGCCATGAACACCTGATCAACATGATGGATCAGGTCGCGGCCGGACTGGCCACCGAGGCCAACGCCGATCTGATTGCCGAGCTGGACACCCTCGCTCCCGCGACGCCCGCAGACAATGAGCCGGATGCGTTTGAGCAGGAGTTCACCGGGGATCTGGAAGAGATCGATCGCAGCCTGGAAGCCGAGGCGGAAGATGCCCCGGAACCCGATGGCGAGCAGCCACCGTTGGCGGACACCGATGAAGACATGGATCAGGAACTGGCGGAGATTTTCCTTGAGGAAGCCCGTGACCTGATCGACAGCACCGCCGATGCCTTGCAGAGCTGGAGCGACAACACCGAAAACCTGGATCTTTTACGCCTTCTACAACGGGACCTGCATACCCTCAAGGGCGGCGCTCGCCTGGCGGATATCCAACCGGTGGGCGATCTTTCCCATGAGCTGGAGAACCTGTTTGAAGGACTGACCGAGCAACGGCTTGCCGTTACCGGTGAGCTTTCCGACCTGCTGTTCCGCTGCCATGATCGACTGGCAGGTATGGTCGATGCCCTTGAGCAACAGGAGCCACCGCGCCCGGCGCCGGACCTGATCAGTGAAATCCACGCCTACATGGACAGCGCCACGGGCTCCAGGCCAGTGACCGATGTCAGAAAGCAGGACGCTGAACCGGAAGACGATGACGAGATTCCGCTGGCCGAATTGGAAGAGGATGATACCGAAGAGCCAGAAACCACGGTGGAGGAACCTGAAGAGGAACACGCCACCGATCTGTCTCATCTGGATCCGGAACTGATCGGCATCTTCCTGGAAGAAGCCTACGACCTGATCAACTCCACAGGCAGCGCGTTACATACCTGGAGTGAAGACCCCAACAATCGCGATGTGGCGGCAGAGCTGCAACGCGATGTGCACACGCTCAAAGGCGGTGCCCGGATGGCGGGCGTCGATGCCATTGGCGACCTGACCCACGTACTTGAAGATTTGTTCGAAAAAGTCGCCGAAGGCCAACTGAACGCCAGCAGCGACATGAACGATCTGTTGTTTGCCTGCCACGACCGATTGGCGCAAATGGTTGAACAGGTTGCCACCCAGAAACCCTGCCCGCCGGCAACAGAACTGGTGGCCAAGGTTGAAGCCATCCTCTCTGGCAAGCCAATACCATCCGCGGAACCTGAAGACCCAGCGGAAGAACCGGAACCCGTCGACGAGGCACCCACAGCCGACGAACAACCGGCATCCGTCACAGAGGCTATTGCAAAGGCCTCCGACGATGACCTGGTTGGCATCTTCCTCGACGAAGGCCTGGAGATTCACGAAGCCATTGGCGAATGCCTGGCCCAGTGGCGCGACGAGCCTGAAGAACTGGCTGGCGTTACCCAGTTGCAGCAGGAGCTGCATACCCTCAAGGGTGGCGCTCGTCTGTCCGATGTCGACCCGATTGCCGATCTGGCCGAGGCCTGGTCTGATGCCCTGGACCCTCTGATCGCCGGTTCCAGCAATCAGTCAATCCTGTTGGAACTCAGTGAAAAAGCGCATGGCACACTGAAAACCATGCTCACCAGCCTGGAAGAGGGCAACAAGCCCGCTGCGGACATGGTGTTGGTTGAAGCACTGAACGACGCCCACAAAGTCTCCGGTGACGAGCTGTCCGAGCCCGCCACTCAGGCTGAACCCTCTGCAGACGGTGAAACCGTCGATGCCGAAGTCCTGGAGATTTTCCTGGAAGAGGCCGGCGAGATCCTCGACCAGTTGGAGCAGTTACTGGATGACTGGCGTAAGGACCCGGCTAACCACCACTTTAACCAGGAAGCCCAGCGCGCCCTCCATACCCTTAAAGGTGGTGCGCGGCTGTCGCAGCTTGTCGAGCTTGGCGACCAGGCCCACGCGCTGGAAACGCGGCTGATCGACCTGGGCGGTAATACCCCGGGCGACGAGGCCTGGCAGGCCATCACCAATGACCACGACGCAATTGTGGCGCTGGTGGGAGATATCCGTAAGCGGTTTGAAGACACAGGCGCTGTTCCAGAGCCCGCCAAACCGGACGCAAAAACAGAGAAATTGCCGAAAACCCAGGAGCCGGCGGCGGAAGCGCCTGCCAAACCGGAAAAACCGGTCGTACCCGCGCCCAAACCCAACAAGGTTCCGTCCAAGACGCCCGCGAAAGCGGCTGCCGCCCAGCGTGCGCCCCAGGAAACCATCCGGGTCTCCGCGCCGCTGTTGGACGAATTGGTTAACCTGGCCGGTGAAACCAGTATTACCCGTGGTCGACTGGAACAACAAACCAGCGATTTCAGCCACAACCTGGACGAAATGGCCGCCACCATCGAGCGTCTGCGCGAGCAGCTGCGCCGGATGGAAATCGAAACCGAAACCCAGATCCTGTTCCGCGCAGAGAAAGAGCACGGCCCGGATTACGGCGACGACTTCGACCCGCTTGAGATGGACCGCTATTCCGCCATCCAGCAGCTGTCACGGGCCCTGACGGAGTCATCGTCGGACCTTGCGGATCTGAGGGAAACCCTGTCCGACCGGGTTAGGGACACCGAGACCCTGCTGGTACAACAATCGCGGATCAACACGGAACTCCAGGAAGGTCTGATGAAGACCCGGATGATTCCGTTTGCCTCCATGGTGCCCAGGCTGCGCCGGATTGTCCGTCAGATCAGCGGCGAGCTCAGCAAGAAAGTTGAGTTCGATGTCCGCAACCCGGAAGGGGAAATGGACCGCAACATCCTCGAGCGCATGATCGCACCGCTGGAGCACATGCTGCGTAACGCGCTGGACCACGGCATCGAAAAGCCGGCCGACCGTAAGACGGCCGGCAAGCCGGAGACCGGCGAAGTGACGCTGTCGCTGACCCGGGAAGGTGGCGATGTGGTATTGCGGATGATCGACGATGGTGCGGGCATCCCCGCCCAGGTCATTCGCGACAAGGCCATTCGCCAGGGCATGATGGCCAAGGACGAGGACCTGAGCGAACGAGAAATCCTGCAGTTCATCCTGCAACCCGGTTTCTCCACCGCCCAGGCCGTTACCCAGATTTCCGGCCGCGGCGTAGGCATGGATGTGGTTGCCAGCGAGATCAAGCAGCTAGGTGGCAGCCTGGACATCGACTCCACCGTTGGCAAGGGCACCGTCTTTACCGTTCGATTGCCCTTCACCGTATCGGTCAACCGGGCATTGATGGTGTCTACCGGCGAGGACTTCTACGCCATTCCGTTGAACACCATTGAGGGCATCGTTCGGGTCAGTACCTACGAGCTTGAGGAATACTACAAGCCTGACGCACCGATGTACGAATACGCAGGACAGCAGTACCGCCTGCAGTATCTCGGCAGCCTGCTGAACAGTGATCACCATCCCAAGCTGCAGGGTCAGGCCCTGCCGTTACCGGTTATCCTGGTGCGGGGTGCCGAACAGCCCATGGCCCTGCAGGTGGACAGCCTGATGGGTAGTCGCGAAATCGTGGTTAAATCGCTCGGACCGCAGTTCAGTACGGTCAGGGGTGTGTCCGGTGCCACCATTCTGGGTGATGGTAACGTGGTGGTGATTCTCGATCTGCCGGCCATGATCCGTTCCGATATTCTCTCCGAGCGCCAGCGCCTGGCGAACCTTGAGAATGCGAAGGAAGCCTCCCGCCGTGAGGAGCAGTCCACCGTGGTGATGGTGGTGGATGACTCGGTAACAGTGCGCAAGGTAACGTCCCGCCTGCTGGAGCGTAATGGCATGGAAGTGATCACGGCCAAAGACGGCCTGGATGCGGTCGCACAGTTACAGGATCACAAGCCGGATATTATCCTGCTGGATATCGAGATGCCCCGAATGGACGGCTTCGAGGTTGCGAGCTTTGTGCGCCACGATGACAACCTGCGGGACACGCCGATCTGCATGATTACCTCCCGAACCGGTGAGAAACACCGCGAGCGAGCCCTGGCCATTGGCGTCAATGAATACCTCGGCAAGCCTTTCCAGGAAACCGAGCTGCTTGACACCATCACGCGGCTGACCAGGAATCAGTGATGACCGGCCAGCCAGGACGGCCAGCGGTCGGTATCGTCTCGGATATCGTCCTGCAGCGTCATCGCCTGCAGGAAGCCTCGTCCAGGTTCGGCCTGGACGTTTGCTTTTCCGGAGACCCGGATCGCCTGCAGGGCTACCCTGAATTCCCGGAAGCCAGCCTGTGGTTGATTACCCTGGAAGACGAAGCCGATCACCCAGTGCTGTTTGACCACCTGTTGGAGAACACCGAAGCCCCCGTACTGTTTGGTCTCGACCCGGCCCCAAAACCGGGCACCACGGAGTACTTCCGCTGGGAACGCCGGTTGCTGGACAAGCTGGAGCAGTCCCTCGGGCACCTGGAAAAGCTGGATTCCGCGGCCGCTATTGAAGAGCTGGCCACCGAACAACCGCAATCGGAAACCTCTCCCAAACTGCCTCACTGGATCCAGCCGGCCTCAGCGGACCTGCCGGCGGAAGAGGTCTGGATTCTGGGGGCGTCACTGGGCGGCCCGGCCGCGGTGAAAACCTTTCTGGACAACCTGCCGCCCGGATTACCAGTGGGTTTTATCTATGCCCAACACATCGACAACAATTTCACCGACGTGCTGACTCGCGTGCTGGGCCGTCACGCCCACTACCAGCTCAAACGGGCTGAAACCGGGTATCGTGTTCACAATGGCGATGTTGTGCTGATGCCGGTGGAGCGAGAGTGGACTCTGAACGACAGCGGTGCACTCAGGGAAAGGGAAACACCCTGGCCCGGCCCCTATGGCCCCTCCATTGACCAGGTACTGCTGAACATCGGCGACCATTACGGTGCCCGATGCCATGCCATCATCTTTTCCGGTATGGGCAACGATGGTGCCATTGCCGCGCCACTGCTGAAAGCCTATGGTAGCCGCATATGGGTCCAGGAGAGCGGCAGCTGCGGCAACAGTTCCATGCCGGATTCCGTAGCAGCAACCGGGTGTTCCGTATACTGTGGTACACCGGAACAGCTCGCCCGCGAACTCGTCAAAACGATTGAAGAATCCTGCCTGCTCAAGGGCCGGCAAAAACGGGATTCCGCCTGAGGAAATGAGTGATGAACGATAACAGCCAAACCCTGCCCTGCGTCATGATACCGATGAGCGAAAAGCAATTGCTGCTGCCTAACGTGTCGATTGCGGAAGTGGTGGATTTCGCCAGCTCCGACCCCGCTGCGCATTCACCTGAGTGGCTTGTGGGCGAGCTTGATTGGCGGGGCCTGAACCTGCCGGTGATCTCCTACGATGCCGCGAATGGCGGCAAACTGACCGTGCCCGGTGGCAATCGGGGCCGAATCGTCATACTGAACACCATCGGTGATCACCATAACTCGGTCCCCTTTATGGCGCTGGTCACCCAGGGCATCCCCAGCCAGACACGTCTGACCGAAGATCAGTTGAAGAAGGTTGACGGCGACACCGGCCCTGCCGACCTGATGGCGGTTGAAGTCGAAGGCGAAACCGCCTTTATTCCCGACCTCGGCTACCTTGAGTCATTGGCACTGGAGGCCTCCCGCTAGCGCTCACTGGTGATCAGCACACCATCACACCTAGCACTGTCTTTTGCTAATGTTATAATGTTGCAAATTCTACAGGACAGTGCCCATGTCACCCAGCGCTCTTCCCTATCGACCGCACAATCATGACGCCTGTGTTGCCCAGGCGCTGACAGAGGCCCGAACTATCTGTCAGCAGCACAATGCCCGCCTGACACCCACCCGTGAGCGGGTGCTGGAACTGATCTGGCAATCCCACAAGCCACTTGGCGCCTACGACGTGCTTGCCGTGCTGGCTGCGGATGGTCACAATGCCGCGCCCCCCACGGTGTACCGCGCACTGGATTTTCTGCAGCAGCACGGACTTGTTCACCGGATTGCGTCACTGAACGCATTCGTCGGCTGCACTCACACGGATAAGAACCACCATGGGTTGTTCCTGATCTGCCGTTGTTGCGGCAACGTGCTGGAACTGACGGCGCCCGGCGTATCCGATGCGGTCCAGAGTGCTGCGGCGGACGAGGCTTTCCAGCCAGACAACATGACCATCGAGGTATCCGGCACTTGCCCAGGCTGTAAATCGGACACTGCCCATGACTGATGCATTAGTAGAGCTGAACCGATTAACCGTCAACTTCGATGACCGCCCCGTGGTGGACCGTGTGGATCTGCGAGTCCAGCGCGGGGATATCATCACCATTATCGGCCCCAATGGTGCCGGAAAGACCACACTGATCAAGGCTATACTGGGTATCCAGCCGGTCTCAGGCGGTGCCCTGACTATCGCGCCCGGGCTCACCATCGGTTACGTGCCCCAGCACCTAACACTGGAAACGACACTGCCACTCAGCGTAAAGCGGTTCATGCTGCTCAGTGGCCGATCACACCAGGAGTGCGTTGAAGCGCTGACCAAGACCGGTGTGGAACATTTGCTCGACGCCTCGGTTCATCGATTGTCCGGTGGCGAAAAACAGCGATTGCTGCTCGCGAGGGCGCTGGCTCGCAGGCCAGATCTACTGGTTCTGGACGAACCGGCCCAAGGCGTGGACATCAATGGCCAGGCCTCGCTCTATGAGCTGATCCGTAGCCTGCGGGACGAACTGAACTGCGGTGTGATCATGATCTCCCATGATCTGCATTTGGTCATGGCCGCCACCGACAAGGTTATCTGCCTGAACCAGCACGTCTGCTGCAGCGGGTATCCGGCGGATATCTCCCACGATCCCGCCTTTATCGAAACCTTCGGTCGTCCGGTAGCGGAAAGTCTCGCGGTATACCATCACCACCACAACCACAGCCACGATCTGCATGGCGATGTGGTGTCCGCCGACCACGATGACCACGCGGAGTGCTCCCATGCCCATCATTGATGCCGTGCTCGGCGACTTTTTCTGGCGGGCGCTGATTGGCGGTCTCGGTGTAGCCCTGATCGCCGGTCCGCTGGGCTGCTTCGTGGTGTGGCGGCGGATGGCCTATTTCGGCGACACCCTGGCGCACTCGGCATTGCTGGGCATTGCCCTGAGTTTTCTGATCAGTGTTCCGCTGAATGTGGGGGTTATCGTGACCTGCGTGGTGCTGGCGATTGCCCTGGTGCTGTTCTCTCGCAGCAAGACTCTGGCCACCGATACCCTGCTGGGTATCCTCGCCCATAGTGCCCTGGCCATCGGCCTGGTCACACTCAGCTTCATGCCCGACATTCGAGTGGACCTGACCGGCCTGCTGTTCGGGGACCTGCTGGCCATGAGCCGAAACGACCTGTTGTGGATATACGGCGGTGCCGTCCTGATTCTGGCGTTACTGACTGTACTCTGGCGCGGTCTGCTGATGAGCACCATTCACGAGGAACTGGCGCGGGTTGAGGGCGTACCGGTTGAACGTCTGCGGCTGGTGCTGATGCTGATGTTTTCCATCGTGATCGCAGTGGCCATGAAGATTGTCGGGGTCCTGCTGATTACCGCATTACTGATCATTCCGGCAGCCACCGCCAGAAGATTGGCCGGCAACCCCGAACATATGGTGGGGCTGGCCATCCTGTTCGGTTTTATCGCCGTCAGTGGTGGACTTACGATGTCCTGGCACCTGGACACACCGGCCGGCCCCTCGGTGGTGGTGGCGGGTTTTGCCGTATTCCTGCTGGTATACGGTTCGGCACGGCAGGTCCAGACCTGACAGCGATGGATTCCTGAGCAAAGTTTCCCAGGGCACGAGCAGTGGTCTAAAGTATAAGAGCAGGAAGTTCCCTACACGTTCGCCACCGGTTATGGATCAACCTATGGAAAGCCCCAGATTGACAGGGACAGGACACGCTATGGCGCTGCCACACCTGTGGGCGCCCCTGCTGGTATTGTTTGCCGGCCTTGTTGTTACCGGCCTGACCGCGCAGGCGCTTGAGGAACAATCACGGTCACTCGCTGAGCAGGTATACCGCAAGCAGCACAATGCGCTTGTCGCCCGCCTACGTGGGTATGACGAGCTTCCGCCGCTCTATACAGATGGAGTCGCACCAGCCAGAACCATTAATAACGTAGCGCCCGCAGAGCTATGGCTTGCCACTGTGTTCAAGGATGCAGTACCCGGTATGCTCAATTTGCGCGTGGACACCCTGGAGCGGCATACCAAAACCCCCTTGTTCCAGGCCATTCGCGCAGAAAGCCCGGATCGTTCCCAGTCCCTGCGCTCTGAAGTCGAAATTGGAGAGCATCGCTGGCTGGTAACCACACTGCCGGATTCCGGATTCCTGTCTCAACCTGCCCGCCGTTCCTTCCGTTTTATCTGGCTTGCGGGGCTGGCGATGACGATGCTGGCGACGGTGGTCGTGGTTTTCCTGTGCCTGCGCATCCGCCGGTGGCAAAGCCACTACCGAAACGCCGAAAAAGTATCCCACGGGTACGAACAGCAACTGAACAACATGCAGGTTGAAAAATCGATCCTGCGGCAGGCATTGAATGACAGCGAACAACGCAGCCGGGACCTGGTCGCCCTTTCCGGCGCAACGATCTGTGAGCTGGATGAAAAGGCACTGACCGGATACATTTCACCCCAGGTGGTGGAGCTTCTGAATAAGGCACCGGCGGACCTGGCCGGCACCCCATTCGAGCAATTGGTCGACCCCACCTACGTGGAAAACTTCCTCAGGACCCTACAGGCGTCCCGCCAGGAGCGACAAATACAGCGTATCGACCTCAAGCTGTTGGATGCCGATGATCGCCAAGTCTCTGTTACGCTGAGAGTACTGGCATTGCAGGATACGCTACACGGTTTCAGCGGTTACCGGCTAAGCCTCCAGCCCGGTATTCAGGCACCCTGATCCAGGGTTTTGTGGGTGCCGTCGCACAACGGCGGGTTGCCGGTGTGCTTGCAGCCGCAGAACCACACCCATTCTTTCTTTTCAGCCGTGTATTTAACCGGCGTAAATCCTGTTCCCTTGTGGGAGCCGTCACAGAATGGCTGGCTGTTACTGCGGCCACAGGCGCACCAGAAGTAGTTCTTGCCGCCCTCGACCAGCACTGAACACGGCGTGGTTCTGGGAATTTCCGGCTTCTCATCAGTCATTGGTCAGCCCCTGCTTATTCTTTTGTATCCAAGGGCAGTATAGTCAAAGCGGAGCGTATTGCCTGCGCTCAGCGCTTCCCATCCAGAGGTCGAATGACGTCCTTCAGACGCCCGGATTCCACCAATTCCATGAACTCGTCACCCAACCGGTCGCTTTCGGCAATCGCCTTGCGCCACGCGCGCTCGCGGCCAGCGTCGTCTCCGATGTAGCGCTCGAAGTCCTTCCGGTCTGGCAGTTTCCGGTCTGGCAGGGATTCCAGATATTCCGGGGAGGGTGACACCAACAGTACATCCTGCAGCCGGGTGGCATCGCCGCGACGCCAGGGCAGGGTTTTGTCGAACCAGCCCGGAACCACCTTATCGGTGAAGTGGGGATAGAGGATCACCCCGGGCTGTTCGTACGGCAGGTCAAGATGGTAATCCAACAGGCCCCCGTCCCGATATAACCCATCAGGAGCGCCGGGAATGTTGCGGACACCGGACATCACCATGGGTATGGACGCAGACGCAAGCAGCGCTGACATCAGGTTATCGCGGCTCAATGGCACTTCATGGCTGGGAAAATCCACCAGCTTGGCCAGGGGTGCTTTCACTCGCGCATCATGGATGATGCCCCGCTCCATGAACCGGCCCAGATGTCGGCGGCTGACCATGTTGGCACTGATGGCATTCATCAGGCCCAGACTGAGGCGCCCCCTGGTATCGTGCTCCAGCATGCCGCGGCTGCGAACCACAACAACGTTCAGGCGGTACCAGGGATGATTGAGAATGTGGTCTTCATGGCCCCCCAGCAGTTCTTCCAGAAACAACACACTCTTGCGGCTGACTTCCGCCATGCTGACGCCTTTGGCGAAGCGCTGGGATGTGTAGAGGTCCGCCAGCCGGGCCAGCTGCGCCTTGGGGTCATCCGTCGAGGCCACCGCTGCAAATCGCCAACTGCCAATGGAAGAGCCAATCAGCGAGCGCTCCTGTGGCGCCCTGGGCAGAAAGTCCCCAAAGATGGCTTTATCCAGGCCGGAAATGCCCAACGCCTTCGGGCCACCCGCTGCGCCAGGGATGACGTGCACGTCGCCCGCCGCAAACGGTTGCTCCCGCAACCGCTCAAAAGCACGGCGGCCGGCGCGTATGGTCAATGCGGGAGAACGGGTGTGTACTGCGCTCATAACGGCTCCTTGTTCCGAGCCCGCCAGTTTAGCGAACTGGGCTCCCGGCAGCCAGAGCGCAATTCTCGCCCGTTGAAAGGTGTAAAACCAACTACCTTCCCGTGAAGGCCGTGCTAGACTTTGCAAAAGCCCGGATCAAGGAATGCGGGCCCACCACAAACAGCGGGAGTGTGCTGTGAATCCTCTTGCCACTACAGACAACCTGGCCACCAACCCCACCCTGGCCGTGATTGGTTTTAAACGTCAGATCGTCTATCACCTGCATTTCTGGGCTTTTATTGCCGTCGCTCCGCTGGTGATGGTGCAATGGCAAAAAGGCAATGTTCTGCTGGCATCGCTTCTTATTCTGTTCTGCCTGAATGCAGTGGCCGTTATTGCATTCCTTCGATTCCGCGGTGTCTATTTTCTCCAGGGGCGCCTGTTCCCGACATTGGCAGTGGTCTGCGCGGTGTACTCCACCCTGATCAATGGCCACGCCGGGCTGTACTGGGCATACCCGGCCGCCGCCGCACTGTTTTTTTTGCTTCCGTTGAAGGAGGCCACCGCCAGCAATATCGTGTTTGTAGTCAGCATGTCCGTTGTGTCGTTTATTACGTTTCCAGAAGCGGATTTCTGGCGTATCACCTTTTCCCTCGGCCTGACCTGCCTGTTCGTGATGATCTTTGCCTGGCTGGTGGGCCGCCTGCAGGTCGAGCTGACTCGCCTGGCCACCACCGATCCCCTGACCGGCTGCCTCAACCGCTCGCAATTGGCGGATATTCTCAACGGCCAAATCCAGATGCGTGAGCGATACGAGCGAGTGTCCAGTCTCATATTGCTGGATCTGGATTACTTCAAGATGATCAACGATCGTTGGGGCCACCTGGCCGGTGACAAGGTGCTACAGGAGCTGACACTGCGGATTGGCAGGCGGCTGAGAGAGAGCGACCGTCTATTCCGTATTGGCGGTGAGGAATTCATGCTGGTACTACCGGAAACCCGCCAGAAGGATGCTGACAAAGTCGCGCGGGAATTGCTGACCAGCATCAGTGCCCGCCCGTTCGTAGAAGGGATACAGATCACAGCCAGCGCGAGTGTGGCGGAAGTCGGCAAGGGTGAAACCTGGTCGGTCTGGCTGAACCGGGCGGATCAGGCACTCTACGAAGCCAAGGCGAGAGGCCGTAACCAAGTAGTCAGCGCCGCCAGGAGACCGCACGAGCAACCACCCGAAGATACTGAAGACAAAGCGTTGGCCAACGACCTGTAGCACCTCGGGCCTTACTCCGACTGCTTGCAGAAGTCCCGCCACGCCCGATACACCTCACCGGTAGATTCGAAATGAGGGTAGTGACCGACGTTGCGAAGGCTCACCACGTCCGCGTTCGGCACCAGCTCCCGGTAACGTCTGGCCATAGCGGAACCGGACACCGGGTCCGCCACACCCGAGATCAGCCTCATTGGCTGTTCTGCCTTCTGTAAGGCACCCACCCAGCGGTTACGATGGCAACGGCGCTCTTCCATGAAGTGAATCAGGTTATGCAGAATTCCGCGGCCATTGTTGTAGGTCAACAGGTACCAGAAGTCATCCATATCTTTCCGTGACGGCGGGGTCTCCGGGCCAAACAGACGCCGGAAGTTGCGTTCGAAGGTACGACGGGTGAGACCGCGACTGATCAGGCCACCGAGAGGGCTGCCCAGGAGCTTCTGAATTAACAGTGGACTGTGGACTTCCGGAAACAGGGCGCCGTTGAGAAAGCCGACCCGGGCGATGGAGAAAGGCAGTAACCCTTCCTGATCCCTGGCCAACAGTTCCTGGGCCACGCTGCCGCCATAATCGTGGGCGAACAGACTGACTGTCTTCAATCCCAGACCGGCGATCCAGCCCTCGAACATGTCGGCCTGGTCTTCGATGCTGTAGTCGTACAGTGCCGGCTTATCGGAAAAGCCAAAGCCCAGCATGTCGAGGGTGAACAAGCTGTGATGCTGCTGCAGCATTGGCCACAGCCGGCTCCAGTCCCAGCTGGCCGTCGGAAAGCCATGCAGCAAAACCACGGGATCGCCCTGGCCCGCCATTCTGCTGAAGATCGCGTGGCCGCCATAGGAAAACCACTTGCCCTCCTGTTGCCACCATTCCAGTGTCGCATTCCCTGCGCCGGGGGCGGCACCCCGAACTCCCGGTATTACCTGTTCCATTGCGGTTTCCTGAAACCAGCCTGAGACTGAAACTCTAAATCAAACCAACCGCCCCTGCCAGATCTGGTCCGACAATTTGCGAACCAGAGCGTTCCGGGGTGGTCTTTTCGCCCTGTGTGGTCGTAAATCTGGAGGGCGCGGGCAAATTCCCTTAAGCTTTCGCCCTGAACTGATTCATTTAACCGGAAGCGACTATGACCAACAAGCTCGACGACCTGGCCAGCCATTTTCAGCAGATCATTGCAGGCCTGGGCGAAAACCCTGATCGCGAGGGACTTCAGGACACCCCCATACGGGCAGCCAAGGCTATGCAGTTCCTGACGCAGGGTTACAAGCAAAGCCTGGATACATTGGTCAATAACGCGGTTTTCGAGTCCGCCATGGACGAAATGGTCGTGGTTCAGGACATTGAGCTGTACAGCATGTGCGAGCATCACATGTTGCCGTTCATCGGAAAATGTCACATTGCCTACCTGCCCAATGGCAAGGTGCTGGGCCTGTCCAAGTTTGCCCGTATCGTCGACATGTACGCTCGCCGGTTGCAGATCCAGGAAAACCTGACTCGCGAAATCGCCGAGGCCATTGAGGCGGTGACCGGCGCCAAGGGCGTGGCTGTGGTTATTGAAGCCCAACACATGTGCATGATGATGCGTGGCGTTGAAAAGCAGAATTCCCGCATGAAAACCTCGATGATGCTGGGCCAGTTCCGCAGGTCGCAAGCCACGCGCACTGAGTTCCTGACCCTGATTCGGGATCGCTGAACATCCATTGTTGACCAGGAGGCCAGATGACTGCAGTGACCGGAAATCACCAGGCAACCGTACGCATCAAGGATTTGCTGCTGCGCGCCTATATCGGCATCAAGGAAGAAGAGATCAACAACCAGCAGGATGTTCTGATCAACGTCTGCCTGACCTATGATGCGGCGGCCGCCATCAACGAGAATGACATTCGCGCGGCGCTGAACTACCGCACCATTACCAAGCAGATCATCGGCCACGTGGACGGCAACCGTTTTGCCCTGCTGGAACGGCTGACCCACGAGGTGCTCAGTATTGTCATGGAGCACGAAGCGGTTCACTGGGCGGCAGTGGAAATCGACAAACCCCATGCACTACGCTATGCCGAGTCGGTGTCCGTTCGCCTTGAGGCACACCGGGATTCCTGAAGAGTTGATATCGCATGTCCCGAAACAGTCCTGAACAACTGCGCGAAATTCTGGAAACCGTCCGCACGATTGCGCTCGTGGGCGCCAGTGACAAACCCCACCGCCCCAGCCATGAAGTAATGGCCTACCTGCAGGGACGTGGCTACCGGGTGATCCCTGTAAACCCGCGGCTGGCTGGCAAGACGCTATTGGGCGAAACCGTCTACGCCGATCTTGCATCCGTTCCCGGGACAATCGACATGGCCGACCTGTTCCTTGCACCGAACCACACCGACTCTGTTATCGATGCCGCCATTGAAAAGGGCATTCCGGTTGTCTGGATGCAGATTGGTGTGATCAACGAAACCGGGGCCCGAAGAGCGGAAAACGCTGGCATATCAGTGGTCATGGACCGGTGTCCCAAGCAGGAAATCCCCCGCCTGTTCTGAAGACAGCACTTCTGCCATAATCTAGCCAGACAATCAGAAGACTGGCAGAGCCATGTGGTTCCGACGTAAAACCAGCACACCACCTTCACGAAAACCGATTGCCCGTTCGCAGGCAGGTTTGCTTGACCCTGACGCCCAAACCAGAGTTGAGCGCGTCCGTCTGCCCGTCGATCTGCTGACTTACGGCATGCGCATCGTCAAGCTGGACCGACCCTGGATCGAAGTGCCCGTACTGTTCCAGGGTTTCACTCTTGAGAACGACCACCAGGCTCGCATACTCCGTCAGTACTGCGAATGGGCGCTGGTTGAAGGCGACGAGCAAGTGTTGGCTGAGGCCCTGGCAAGGGTCACCAGTCACAAACAGCGCACGGCTACCCCACTTCCGGAAACCCGCTCCCTCGCGGAAGAGATCCCCCGCGCCAACCAGGTATGGGGCAAGACCCAGGCATTCGTGGAACAGATCACCCTTGCCATTGAACGGGGCAATGACCTGAACCTGCAAGACGCCCGCCCTGTTATCCGGGAATGCGTGGAAAGTATCAAAGCCAACGCCAGTGCAATGTTCTGGATGAGCCGCATCAAGTCCCGCGACGCCTATACCGCGGAACACTGTTTGCGGGTGGCCATCTTTACCGTTGCCTTCGCACGCTTTCTGGGCCTGCCCGACGAGGACCTGGAAATTGCCGGTATGTGCGGACTGCTTCACGACCTGGGCAAGCTTAAGGTTCCTGACGAAATTCTTAATAAACCTGGCGCTCTGAGCCCGGCTGAATATGCGATCATGCAACA